>JACOEF010000878.1 GCA_024998705.1 Nitrospira sp. | reverse complement strand
TCGGTGATGTTGCCCCGGTCTTCTTTGAGCGCGGCCAATTCCTGTCGTTCGATATACTTCACCAGCCCCACACCTTTTGCAAACCAGGCGGTCATCACGTCGGTGCCGACCGCCGTCCGATCGGCGGAGGAGAGATGAATCTTGAGGGTCATCCGCGCTTCCACGCGCACGGCGTCGGGGTATGTGCCGGCGGGCACGGTGATCGATTCCTGACCGATCACGGTTGAGACGCCTTCGACGTCCACATGCTCGTTGGTGCCGTCCCCGTCGATATCACTTCCGAAATCGGTGTCCGTGCGATTGAACTGTTGGAAGGATTGGGCCACTTTCATCGGGAATCGAATAATCTGATACGGCGTCAGTTGCTTCTCGAGCGGCGTGCCCGGCTCGGAGCCGTAGTACACCACGCCGGCGGCATCGCGCCGGTAAAAGCTGTCGGAGGGGCCGTGGTTGCCCGGGTTGGTGTCATGAAACACGGTGACGACCACGCCGCCTTTCAAGGTGCGGGTTCCGGTCACCGACGACACGTTGGAAAAATATTTCTGATCGATCGTCTGCAGCGGCCCCTCTGAGATCTGTCCGCGGTACTGCCAGCGTGTGCCGACGGTGTCGGGGAAATAGTCGGCGGACTGGGCGATGGTGTGTCCCGCCTCGGTCGCGTAGGCCTCTTCATGGCCCACGGGGATGCTCAGGAACCCGCACATGCCCACTGCGATCACGGTCGAGCGCACCAAGGTCTGAACGATCACGGCTGTCCTCCAGTCAAAAAAATCACGGTATCATACCCGATTCCCTGCAGCAAGCCGGCTGGTCCGCCTTGCCTTCTCCTATGCCTCCTTTCATAATCGCTCGCCGTGATGCCCGAGTTACCCCTTGCAACTCAAGACGTTCGTGAAAGCCGCACGGTTCTGGTAACCGGTGGGTCGGGTGGAATCGGTCGCGCGCTCTGTCTGGCGTTCGCCCAAGCCGGGTATTGGGTGGGCGTGCATTACTTGCGCCGGCGGCCGGCGGCCGAGGAGACCCTTGCTCTGCTCGTGCAGGCCGGTGGTCAGGGGGCCCTTTATCAGGCGGATATACGATCGAGCGATGACGTTCGGGCAATGCTGCACGCGATTGAGGCTCAACGGGGCCGGCTGGATACCCTGCTCTGTAATGC
>JACOEF010000188.1 GCA_024998705.1 Nitrospira sp. | reverse complement strand
GCAGGCCGGCCGTCACATGCTCGAAATGGTCTCGCGCCGCGGGTGACAGGGAATCGGCCAGGCGAGGGGCATCCTCGGTCGCCGATCGACAGTCCGGGACTTTGCAGTCGAGGACACGTAACGGGTTCGTTTCGATCCGTCGCTGGCAATTCCCGCAGAGGCGGCTTTCCACACCCTTGAGGAACGCAATAAGGAGCGGCTTGTACTGCGCCCGGTCATCGGCGTACCCGAGATTGTTGATTTCCAGGGTCAGCCCAGGCAGCGTGAGGTCGGACAAGAGGCGCCAGAGGAGCGACATGACCTCAACATCGGCGCGCGGGTCGGAGACGCCGAACGATTCCACGCCAAACTGATGAAATTGCCGCAACCGTCCGGCCTGGGGACGCTCGTGGCGGAACATCGGCCCGGTATAACAATATTTTTGCGGCCGCGGGTCGGCGGCTCGGTTGTGCTCAATGAAGGCTCGAACTGTCCCGGCTGTCCCCTCCGGGCGCAGAGTCAGGGAGGACCCGTCGCGATCCGCGAAGGTGTACATTTCTTTTTCGACGATATCGGTCGAGGCGCCAATACTGCGCGCGAATAACGTCGTGGTCTCGAAAATCGGGACACGGATCTCCTGAAAGCCGTAACAGAGGGCCCACTTCCGGGCGGTATCTTCGATGTATCGCCAACGGGGGGACTCCTCAGGCAGGAGATCTTTGACGCCTTTAATCGCTTTAATCATGGCTCTATTATTAAGTATTCCTGGAGTTCGAGCGCGACTATAGCGGCGGGCCGGAGGGCAAGTCAACGCGGCACGCTCCGTATCTCGGGACGCGTCATTCGTCTCTCGCTCCGGGCATCACGAGCGACGAGATGTGAGGGTCGACCGTGTTGCACCGGCCTTTCTGCGAGAGTATAGTGCCTCCCTTGTAAGAATGGGCGCCCACAAGTACCCTACTCAATCACAAGCCACTGGATTCGCTTCTCTCGCACTATGACTACTCAAGGCCGCCGTGTCATCGCCCTTGCTCCGATGCCGCCGGAGAAATCCGCCTATGCGCTCGCGCGCTATAGCCGGTCTCCGGACTCCATCGAAGGGAGCATCAAGTGGGTTCACGGCCACTCCTCTGAAAAATTCTGGGAGCAGTTTTATTTCGACTACGGCCATGGTTCGATCGCAGACCTCGGCCATGTGATCATTTGTTTTGAGCAGATTTCAGAGTTGGCCGCCATCCGCCTGGAGGATGAACCCCTGTGGGACGGGCAGGCCAAGTCAAGCCGCTATCAGAACTTCGCATCGACCAGCTGGTTTGTGCCGGATAGCATTCGGGGGCAAGAGACCGAGGCGACGTATCTCGGCATTCTCCGAAGTCTCGCGACCGTCTATCGTGCCCTCCATGATCCCTTGAGCCAGTTCCTCACCGAACAAGAGCCTCGACCCGAGCACATGACTCCCGCTGCCTACCAACGGGCGATCACGGCGCGGGCCTTCGATGTGACCCGTTATCTCTTGCCTCTGGCCGCACAGACGAACGTCGGCCAGGTCGTCAGTATTCGCACCCTCGAAAAACAAATTACCCGCCTCTTGTCGTCCCAGTTGCCGGAGCTTCGACTCTTGGGAGAAGAACTGCAGGAAGCCTGTCGGAAACCGCCGGTCAATCTCTGGGGGGAACTGTCCGGCCAGGCGGCCGGCTTGGGCGAACCCATGGCGCCGACCCTCGCGCGGTATGCCAAACCGAATGAGTACCAGGCCGAGGTCTATAGCGACCTTGCCCGTTATGCGAAGGAGGCGTTGAAGGGTACCGGGTTGGATCAACCGACCGCCTGGGGCGCCGCCGAACCGGTGGAGTTGATCGAGCCGCACCATCCTCTGGACGAAGTCGTGACCACGCTGCTCTATCGTGCCTCGCAAGCTCCGTATCGAAAGATCCTTGCGGTGGTGCGGGACTGGACGGAGAAACAGAAACAGGACACCATCGAGGTCGCCTTTCAAAAACGTGGCTCGCATGACGAATTGATCAAGGAGTTCCGCAGCGGGTATGCCTTTGTGTTCGATGTGATGATGGATATCGGCGGGTGGCGCGACATGCACCGGCACCGGCGTTGTCAGCAGGTGCAGCAGAACTTTACTACCGTGCACGGGTTCGAGACACCGCCTATGCTGGTGGAAGCCGGGCTCGACCACGAGTATCGGGAAGCCATGGGGCATGTGAAATCGGATATCGAACAACTCAGGAAATCGAGTCAGGAAGCGGCGATGTACGCCATTCCCTTCGGCTTCTCGGTACGCTGCCTCTTTAAGATGGACTATGCGGAAGCGGAGTACATCGCGAAGTTGCGTTCCGGAGTGAAAGGGCATTGGTCCTATCGCACCATCGCCTGGCTCATGAAACAGAAACTGACCGAACGGTATCCCATCCTCGGCGCGCGCATGCAGGCGACTCCGCCGGATGTGCAGGACGCTCTGACGCGCTGAGCGGCGTGCCGCTTTCATCATGAGTACGCACCAAGACAGAATCGAAATGGCCCTCCTGGCAGGGGATTGGGATCGGGTCGGGTATGAGGCCTCGGAATGGGCCCGCTCGGTGGAGACTGCCGGTGAAAAAGATCCTCGCCCGTACTTCGCCTTGAATATCACCCACCTGATTCGCGGAGAATTCGCCGACGCCTGGCGGGTGTACGCCCGCGCGTTGCAAGAGACCGCCGATATCTAGCGCGTGCGGGAGTGGGTGCAGTCCATCGCAGAGCGGCATTCCGGCAATGCCCAGGCGCATCTGGTGCAGGGATTGTTCTTGGCACAGTCCGGCCAGTCGGAACAATCGATGGCGTCCTACAAAGAAGCCGCGAGGCTGGCTCCGCACTCGCCCTATCCTCACTATTTCCTGGCCCAGATTCACGAGCGAGCCGACCATCTTGAAATGGCCATCAAGGAATATCGCGAGGCGGTGAAGCTGGCTCCTGAATTTGCGCCCGCGCGTACGAATCTTGGCGTGGCCTACCAGGAGCAGGGCCGACTTGAAATGGCCATTCCCCAATATCGCGAAGTGATCAAGCTGAATCCCAACGACGCGGTGGCCCATGCCAATCTCGGCTGTGCGTTGGCGGAGCAGGGCAAATTCGAACCGGCGCTGCAAGCCTACAAAGAAGCCTTGCGGCTCAACCCGAGCGACGCAGAAATCCATTTCGCGCTCGGCGGAGTCTATGAAACCAAGGGGCGGATGGATCTCGCCTTGAAGGAATATCGTGAAGCGACGCAGCTTAATCCGGAGCTTGCCTCGGCCCACACCGCGCTCGGCTGGTTGTATATGGAGCAATCGAGAGCATCGGAGGCCATGGAGGCCTTCAGCAAAGCCTTGAAAGCCAACCCGGAAGACGCCCAGGCCTTCTACGGCATCGGGAGGATTTACGCCGCCAAGGGCAAGCGGGAAAGCGCCGCCGAAAACTTCTCCAAAGCCATCCGCTTCGAAAAAGATCCCACCAAAAAAAATGCCATCATGAACGCACTCTTCACGAGCGGTCAGACCGGGGATTGAGGCCGTGAAGGCGTAGCTTTCTGTGCCGCCGCGACGCGCGGTCGAATGAGATCAAGGGCCACTATGATGGAAGGGCGCCGTTGAATGCGTGTGCCCCACTCTCGCTCAGCGGGATATTTGACGACGCCCTCGACTCGACGGAAAAGTGATGCCAGCGCTGGCAGGATTCATGGAGTCGATCTCTCGGGCGGGATAATGACTAGGTAGATATCCTCTGCGAACCATGGGGCCTGGTGAGTCAGGAGGAGTCCTCGTGTGCGTCCACTGAATGAAATGTGTTGGATGTCGTTCGAGAGATTTTGAAGGCGTTCAACTCAACGATCGCCCGCTACGAGCGTCTATGTTCGAGCGTCTCTCGTAAGCGGCCTGTCCACCCACTTCTGCCACTCTGTGAACATGACACGGGCCATGGCTTTGGATCCTGCTCGAAGCCAGTCGGCTTTTCTATTGGACAGGTCTCGTCGTACGGGTTCGATAGCATCTCGACTTCCCAGATGCACGTTGGCGGTTTCGCGGCCCATCGTATAGAGCAGTTGCCCTTCATCCCGCTTCGTCGGCAGGGCGGTCAGGTCGATTCGGGAACAGTAGGGAGAAAGCCGGCGCACGACCCAGGTTTCATGCAGTTGCACAAAAGGGTCGGCGGATCGGACAGCCTGGTCCACGATCGATTGATACAGGATGGTCGTATCCCGTCCACCTCTGGCCCATACCACGGCAGAGGGCGCCAAGGCCTTGGCTTCACGTGCGATCATGCCTCCGCGCCAGTCTGCCAGGGCGACATAACGCGGACGTCCCAGGCTTCCCACTCCAGACACGCGGTGGCGCAGACTCCAGGACAGTCCCGACTCCGGCATCAGGCGGTTGAACAGCAGGCGTAGGGACTGAGGCACGGGTCCTTGAGACGGCGGCAGAGCCTGCATCTTCTTCCAGAACTTCACCGGGTGACGGAGCTTGCTGGTGGCGAGGTCGCGCAGCCAGCTGTGCTGTTCGGCGAGCACGAACGGTTGTCCGCTGGACTGCAATCCTTCCAGGTACCCGGTCAGCAGCGCCTCTGAAGCGGTTTTGGGGCTCAGGCTCAACTGGTCCGTCTTGATGGCCAGTCTGGCGCTGACGGCCAGACGCATCAGGTCATTGGTGTAGGGCAGGAGGGCCGCTTCATCGAAGTCGTTGACGCCCCAGGTCAGACGGCCTTCCCGGTCCCGCCAAGTTCCAAAGTTTTCGAGGTGGAGATCGCCGACGGCCAACAACCCGGGTGCCGCGGCGACATCCGCGCAGATCGTCGGCCACAGTTGCATCCACCGGTAAAAGGTGGCCCGCAAAAACGCAAACGCGTCCCGTCGCATGGCGGCATGTTTGAGTGCGAGGTCTGTCGGGATGAGGGGCATATGTGTGGCGAGCCAGTGCTCGTAGGAGCGAGTGGCCTCGACGATCTGCATCGCCATGCTGGAAGAGCCTCAGTGAGAAACGAGAGTGTGAACGGGGTAGAACGCTGGTGACATGTCGCAAGTGGTTCTTCAGAGTTCCGTACCCGTCCGGACTGTAGAGTAACCAGAATATTCTGTTTTATCCAGGGGAAGACCGAGGCGCAATAGAGAGTGCGGGAGTGATGCGGGATGTGTGAGGGGCAACAGGCGTCGCGCGTTACAGTTCCCGGATGGCGCCTTGAAGGACGGTCATCTGGGTCATGGGATCTCCGGAGGCTTGAAGCTCCGCGCGGATCTGGTCCTTGAGGTAACTGGTGTAGCCGATTTTGTCGAGGAGGAGGTCGAGGAAACGCTCGGAGGACAACAGGGTCTGGGCTTTCAGCTCGTCGATGGCCT
>JACOEF010000111.1 GCA_024998705.1 Nitrospira sp. | reverse complement strand
GATTAGCGGTTTTGCGTTAGCTTGTCATTTGTCCATATGAAAATGTGTATAGTCGTCTTATGGACAAATGTCAAGTTCTGGACTATGACTTCATAAAAGAGCGCCTTTGACGAAGTCCTAGGAATGGGTTATGCTGTGCGCGGCATGGACGTGAAGAGGAGAAATCGTGACGGCGGACGAATGCGACCAACCGACTGATGGCCTGTCCCCGGTGGCGGTTTCCCAGGCTGGGGCAGGGGAGCGGATCAAGCATCCCCTGACCCTCCAGCCGGCTCACGACGATGATCGGATTCATCTCCAAGCGACGTTCTATCACTACCTGCTGTTCTGCCAGGCGAACAAAGCGGCGAGCACGCACCGGATCTACCGGTCCACCCTCTGGGCCTTCTACCGCTGGTGGAGCCAGGAACGACCCTACGAGACGCTGGGTCCCACGCTGCTCCATGCCTACAAGATTTGGCTCTGCGAGACCCGCGATCAGGGGCATGAACGGTTGCAGGCGCGGTCGATCAATAACTATCTCGCCGCGGTCCGGGCATTGTGTCGGATCAAAGCCCGTCATGCGATGAATTGGGATCCCGGCCGGGAGATCCCGGATGAGCGGGTCGATAACAAGACCTATCAGCGGTTGCCACTGAGCCCCGCGCAAGTCACCACGTTGATCGAGCGCTTCAATGATTCCCTGATCGGTCGACGCGATGCCGCCATGACCTATCTCATGGCGAAAACCGGCCTGCGCGCGATCCAGGTCCAACGGGCGGATTGTGGGGATCTCGAGTGCCTGTAGGTTCAGGTGGCGCAGGGGGCCGATCGGGAAGGGGCGCGCAGGGGCTCGACGGCCATGCGGGAGCAATGGATCTTGCGGACACAGGGCAAGGGGCAGCAGACGAAAGAGAGTTTTGTGAACCTGATGCCCGAGGTCTACGCCCGGCTGCAGCGGTATCTCCATGCCCGCGGGCCGGTGTCGCCGCGCCAGCCGCTGTTTGCCCGGCATCATGACAAGCTCACCGCGCATCTGGAGCAGGCACGGTCGAAGCAGGGCGCAGGGGAGGGGCAGCCGATGGCGCCGGACGAGCGGTTGCGGCTCACGACCCGTGCCATTCAGCTGCGGATTACGGAGGCCATGACCCGTTGCGGGCTGCGGGACGCCGCTCGGCCGGACGAGGCCTCACCGCCGATGAGTCGCCGGCGCCGGCAACGACGGGTGACGCCGCATAGTCTCCGCCATACGGCTGCGACGGAGGCGGCGCGCACCGAATCGCCATTCAAAGTCCAAGCTATGCTGGATCATAAGGACATCCGGACGACGCAAAAGTATTTTCACGCGATCGATCGACTGGAGGAGGGGGCGGAATTTGCGATCACGCGGTATTAACCGGCGAGCACGATGATCCTCGCACGTCCGACGCATGGCTGCCACCCACGGCGCGTTCCCCAGACCCTCCCAATCATTCATCTGGGCCTTCCAACCCTCGAGATGGAGAGCATGTGATGATGAGCCGCTGCGAGCGGATCGTCAGGAGCGCAAGCACGTACACCGTGATGCTATGCCATGTATTCGCGCCCTCGGTCGTCCACGCCTGGTCGATCGCGTGGGAGTCGGCCGCATCGACTACGGAGTGTTCAGTTGAAGACTGTGAAGCGAACCGCGGTGACATCATGAGTAAGCTCAGCCCCGCCCGACGCAAGAAAATTTCGGCTCGCGCCTCAGACTCGGTGGTGTTCCGCCTGTCACGACGACCCGAAGCAGGCACTGTTCATCACGCACCCCACAAACGGCATCACGTATCACACGCCAATTCTCCTTGAGAAGCCTGGGCGCAGATACACAGATGCGGACCTCCATCATATTGAATTAGCAGCCTAACCCGCTTTCCCACCCTCTCCTGCCGGCGTATAATACCCCCATAATGCCCACACCTCCCAATTCAGGCCACGACGATGCAGACCACGTCTCGACCGATAGCAGGCTGCACATGCCATTTCGGCTCAGAAAGGTCACCTTCAAGGGACAAGGCTTGTACCCTGATGCCTCAGGGAAGGGATGGGACAGAGTGCGCGAACTTGCTTACGAAGGCCATGGGGGATGACATGTGTGCTACTGCAATCCGAGTCCAGACCTCGACAACGACCTCAGTCAGAAGGCGACTGATCAGATGACAGACGAGGAGCTGAAAGAGGCGCGGATGCGTGTGCTCGATGAGATCGTCAAATTATCGCAGGAGCTGGGAATGTACGATGAGCCGTTCGTGAGCGACAATCCGCTCACCAGGAAGGCATAGGGGCGTTGCCCGGGGGTTGCGCAAAGCTGCAAGCCGGATCAAAGGCTCGGATCTTCCGGGCCTTTGGTTTCTTTAGTGACGGGGGTTGAGGAGTGGAGTATCAAGCTCATCGGTGCATCAAAGTCGCGAGCGATTTGGATCCGCCCTTTCAGGAGCCCGGGGCGTCGTAGAGGTTTCCGTCATTCAACCGGAATCAACTGCGCAACGGGCTGTCCGCGCTTCGTAATGGTAAACTGCTGACCGGCGGCGACTTGCGCGAGGAGTGCAGAGAGGCGCGCCTTTGCCTCGTGTATGCCGACAGTCTTAGGATTTATGAGCCAATAGGCGTCCCAAATATTTTGCTCAAGCTCACGCAGTGTC
>JACOEF010000483.1 GCA_024998705.1 Nitrospira sp. | reverse complement strand
GGTCAGCCATCTGATCGGCCTCCCCGACCTGTATACGTACGGCGACGGTGCTGACACGTCACGTGCGGGATGCTGGGACATCATGTCTGATATTTTTCACTGCACCAGCTTCATCGGTTGGCATCGGCACAAGAACGGGTGGCTCGACACGCCGAGAACCATCTACCTCAGCGAGAGTCCGCAGGAGCGATACATCACCCTGAGCCCTCTATCGAGCCGGTACGGGATCTCGATGGTTGTCTTGCCCATCGACGACCCTCAGAGCCCGAGCAAAGTCTTCGTGGTGGAATTGGCGCAACCCAGGGAAGACGCCCCGAATGAACGCCCGCGTGAGGGAGTGCTGGTGTACAGCGTGAATTCGACAATCCCAACCGGTCACTCACCGGTCGTGGTGCATCCGAAGGTCGTGAGTTCGAGCCTTGAGCAAGGCTATTTGTTTGAAGCACCGTATGGTGTCGGCGATGCCGCATCGGTGGTCGACGGCAACAGTCGCCTCACCGCCACTGTTCTCCAGCAATTCGGCGCCTTCTACCATCTCAAACTCAGCTACGCACGCTAGCAACAAGCCTTGGGACCATACGAGGGCGGGCGGTGACGCACGTTCGGTTAGAGGCGAGGCCCGGTGAAACGGCCGACCTCATGAAGGCGGAGTGTAGCACTGTGATGGAACGCGAGCGGGTGACTGTCTCCCATAGGATTCTTCTGGCAAAAACCGCCACGAGATCCATTACACACGCCCTTCTCATCCTCTTCCCGTCCACCTAAGTGCCTGATAATAACCATAAGATGACCATGAACCGATGTGAGCCTGGCCTAACCATACCAACCGGCAACAACCGGCAGCCCTAGGAATTTTCTAGTGCAAACCGATGATAACCACCTGCTGACAATTGCGAAAGAACTGCTACTGTTATTCAGGACGCCGTTGTGGCCTGGATATGCCATAGGCAGGATCGCGGCGCATTGAACACCGAACCCTTTCACCCCTATATACACGACACATGACCACTCGATTCAGTATCGTCTTGCTCCTCAGCATCTCCGGCATCCTTGTGCTCGTGGGCTATCTCGCGGGCGTTTCCTATACGGATCTGATGCCGCGCACGTTTTCCTTGCAGACAGCGACACCGGACTCTTCAGAGGTGCAACCCGGCGTGACCCTCAATCTGCCGCCTGTCGTCGCACCCGTCGATGATGGCCAACGATACTATCAGGTACAAGTGAATCTATCCTTGGAACTCGATCGCTCGGGCACCGCTGGATTGATCAAGGCCCGTCACGACACGATCGACCGGAAGGTCATGGAAATCCTTCACTCCTATGCCGCCAGCGACCTGCGTACAGCCGGGCAGCTGCCAGCCTTGCGAGCCGACATTCAACGCGCCATCAACAAGTTACTTCCCGAAGGACAGGTCCGGAACGTCTACATCACCAATTGGTTGATGATCCCGGTCAGCTACTGAACCGCTTCCGCAAGCAATACGACGGCTGCCGGATCGTCGTTCCATCCCTCACGCTTCTAAAAGACAGAGACAGCCTGTTCGAATGAAAGCCCCGCTCGCTTTAGGCGGACTGGCGCGGCTGATGTCGTGGCTGGATGGTCATACGGATGCCGTGTTTCGGGCGCAAGGTCACCAGGATCTCAGGCTCGACGTCTTCCTGCGCAAGCTGCAATTCGTAGCGGCGGCCGATCAGCGCCAGGAGCAGCGGTCCTTCCACCGTCGCGAAGTGCGTACCCACGCAGGCTCGCGACCCTGCGCCGAACGGCAAATACGCGCAGCGGGCAGCCGGCCGTTCACTCTCCAACCATCGCTCCGGCATGAATCGCTCAGGATCTCGCCAGAAGGCCGGGTGGCGATGCAGGTGATAAATCCCCACCAGAACAATCGCCCCGGCAGGCAGGGAGAACCCGCCGATACTCGTGCTAGTGGCGGCCTTGCGCTGGACCGCCGGCACCGGAGGAAATAAACGAACCGCTTCATCGAAGACTGCGCGGGTATACGGGAGTTGGTGAAGATCGCCGGCCGTGGGTGTTCGCCCCTGCAGCACCCGGTCTATCTCTTCATGAAAACGCGCCGCGACCTCCGGATGGGTGGCGAGCAGGTACCAGGTCCAGGCGAGGGCATTGGCGGTGGTCTCATGCCCGGCCGCAAAGATGGTCAGCGCTTCATCCCGCAGTTCCTGATCGCTCAGCTCGGCACCCGTTTCCTCATCACGGGCCTTGAGGAGAAGATCGAGGAGGTCGTCGTACTGCGCGCCGGTGCGGCGCCGCTCGGCGATCAATCCATAAATCAGCTTGTCCAGGTACTGCAGGGCGAGACGAAATTCGCGGTTGCGCGGCGTCGGCACCCACTGAGGGACGCGCACGGGACTGTGAAACGAATCGAACGCATACTTCAGGCTTACCCGCAGCGCATGACTGATGTGGTCGATATGATCTGCCACGTCCGTATGAAACATCGTGTGAGAAATCACCTCGAGCGCCAGCCGCATCATTTCATCGGCGATATCGACCGACCGTCCCGCGTGGGCCGTCCAGCCTGAGAGACGCTGTTCCCCCACCTCCGCCATACGCTCAGCCATCGCCGCCATGCGGGTGCGATGAAAGACCGGCTGGATGATACGCCGGTGCCGCTTCCAGACTTCGCCCGAACTGGTCACCAATCCGTTACCTAGGACCAACGCAAGGCCGGTAGGACGCTGCGGCTCATAGACTTTCACGAAACGATCGGCCTGATGGACGAGAATCTCTTCCGCGAGATCGGGATGGCTGAAGAGATACAGCGTCTTGGGGCCGAGCCGAAAGCGCAGCGCATCGCCGTGCCGGCGCCACCACTGTGACATGGCCTCCAGCGGTTGCCGCCTGAACACACGCAGGTGGCCGAGGAGAAGTTCGCCGCCGGGCACATCGATCAGCGCAGGAGATGACTTCACATCCACAGGCATTCAGTGAGGTGAGTGGGGTGATTGTTGGGCGCGCCCAGCATGGAATCTCGCACGAACTGCGCGACATCGTACAAACTTAACGTGAAAAGTGGTAGGGCCGAACCAACAGGGCTACATGGCATGCGGTGGCACGGCATTCAAAGCCTTCTGCCGACTCAGCTGCGTCGGCCACCGCGTCGGCCTCTTACCGACCACGACCATAGAGGTGTGGTACGGGAGTGGACCAGGAGGGTCGCACACAGGAAGCCCACCGCTACCGCTCATGCTTGTAGCCAGGAAGGAACTAGAGAGACTCAGGGGCGAGCTATCTTGTGTGATGGTGCCGAAGCCGGGAGTTGAACCCGGATACCCTTGCGGGCGCTGGTACCTGAAACAAGTGCGTCTGCCAGTTCCGCCACTTCGGCTTGAAGTGAAGAATAGAGCGGGATTATCGCTGATCGGTTTCGACCCGTCAAGGTGAGGGACGCGAAATTATCGGGCGACCGGGATCGATCAACTACAGCCTGCGGTCAGAACACCGTCGGTGAGATTCCAGGCGCCACCTGCCGTCACCTCGCGCAGGTCGCCGCTGAGCACAATCCGTTCGCGAACCAACCCGGCCGACGCCAACAGGAAGGCTGCGCGAATACGCGGGGCCTCGTCCGCAATCAACACGTCGAACCGCCCCTTGCGAAACAACGGATCGGCCGCCACCCGCGCCGCCGTCGTGACGATGACCCGCCGGTTCTGCACAAAGGCCTGCCGGTTCGTATCCTCCTGCGCCGCCAACAGCTCGCGAATCTTCTTCGTCCCCCCCAACCGGATCACTTCTTCCTTGAGTTCGGCAAATTCCGGCTTGAGCTCCTTCGGAACCGTCGCCTCGGGAATTAATTCGGCAATCCGCTCCTTGGCAATATCGACTTCATGGCGAAGCCCGGCACAGTGCCGCTCGTAGATCACTTTGTACTCGCGCAGGGTTTCGACATTTTTCCCTACCGCCTGCATCGACAGCCGCTTCCAGATGGGAAGCTGTTCATAGTCGGTCAGGGTCTGGTCGATATCCTTGATCTTAGCCAGAAAATCCGTCAACTGAGTCACGAGTCGCCATTCCAACAGCCGCACCTCGTCCAGATCCTTCTGCTTCTGAGCCTTGTAGGCCAGAATCGGCGTGAGTTCACGAAACCGGTCGTACTTTTTACGCAAGACCGCCTTGTCGGATCGAGACTTGGCATAGAACTGATGCATTTGCGCCTCAAATCCCAAATCCGGAAGAGGAATGCCTCCGCTCTCCTTGCTGGTCGCCACTTCATACCGACTCAGCCAACTCTTGAACGTCAGTCCGGCCGCTTTCATCGCCCGAGCCGTGAGCAGGGTGATCGCATCGGCGCTCTCGTGGTCCGGGGCCACGAGAAGAATGCGTTTGTTGCCTCGCAGCAGCTCAATGACAAGCGTGGCCAGCTTTTGCCGACGCGCCGTCAGATCATCTTGCCACAAGGGCGTCAGCACGGAGGTAGGAACCAGAGCCTCCAACACCACCCTGTCTCCGGTTTGCCCCGCCTCGAAAACGGGCAGAAGCCGCTCAGCCGGGCCTAGTGTGTAGGAGGTCCCCGTCTTGCTCATCTCGGTCAAACGGCGGCTGGTAGTAAGGGCCAATCCGCCGGCATCCGGTACCAGAGTGGCGTGAGGCACCACATCGCCGATGGCATCGAACAATTGCAACACGAGGCGTTCCCCGTCCTGAAACAGCACGATCCCCTCCGTCGGTTCGACCTCTTCGCCCAAGAGCAGAGTCGCTGACAGATCGGCACCGACCAGCACGTCGGCAGGCAGAAAAAACTCATACAAATGCAAATTGCCGACGGTCTGGAGTAGCCGGCCGCGCGTGAGCGGAATCGACTGGTCGAGCCCCTGCTCCGTACTGCGCGCCGCCTCGCCGTCCAGCGTCGCGGCCAACTGATCGAGAAGATCGGGTAAGGTGCCTGGTAGTGCGGTCATGATCCGTTCTTCCCCCCGCCTTTCATCGTAGCCTAGCCCATGGCGCCGGTCACACCGCCACGGCACCATGGCTCATCGAATAGGGAACGCATCTTAACGAGTTCTGAAAGATCCTGTCCATCTGCCTCGAGGTCGTGCGATCCCCCGGACCAAAACACGGAAGATGCCTGGGGAGAGCCCTCCCGAACGCCTGTTCGAGCATTTTGAGCCACACGAAGAAAACCGCCCGGTGGCTCCAGATCAATTGACTTTTGCACAGCCCGCCAGTATGCTTTTTCCCTTTCCAACAGAAGGAGTTGCAGTATGAAGGTGATTCTCCAAGAAACACTCGAAGGCGTGGGCGACCTCGGCGACCTTTTGGACGTCTCCAACGGGTTTGCCCG
>JACOEF010000236.1 GCA_024998705.1 Nitrospira sp. | reverse complement strand
CTGAGACGCCACCAGGACGAGAAACCGGAAGGAACGCAGGTGTGATACGAGCACGGATCACCGGAACGGGGTCCTACGCCCCGGAACGGGTGATGACGAATGTCGACCTGGAGAAGCTCGTCGCGACGTCTGATGAATGGATTCGCGAACGCACGGGAATTCGCGAGCGTCGGATCGCAGCCGATGGGCAAGCCTGCTCCGATCTGGGCCTGATTGCTGCCGAGCGTGCCTTGAAGGCCGCCGGTGTCTCCGCCGGTGAACTCGACATGATTCTCCTGGCTACCTGCACAGGAGACATGCCGCTACCCTCTACGGCCTGCCTGCTCCAGCATCGCTTAGGGGCAACCCGTGCCGCAGCCTGTGATGTGTCTGCCGCCTGCTGCGGATTTGTCTACGCGCTTGGTGTGGCCGATGCCTATATTCGAACCGGCATGCGGCATGTCTTGGTCGTAGGTTCGGAAGTCATGTCGACGATTACGGATTGGACGGATCGTAACACGTGCATCCTGTTCGGGGATGGCGCCGGTGCGGCGGTCGTGAGTGCTTCAGAGGGTGAGCGCGGGGTCTTGTCCACTCACTTGCACTCGGATGGAAGCCTTTCTGATTTGATTGTGGTGCCGGGCGGTGGGACGCGAATTCCTCCCTCCGAAGCCATGGTGAGCGAGCGATCGCAGTACATCAAGATGAAGGGGAATGAAACGTTTAAGGTGGCGGTGCGGACTCTCGAGGAAGTGGCGCGGGAGACCCTCGCTGCTCATCAGCTCTCCGTTGAGGATCTCGATCTCTACATTCCCCACCAGGCCAACTTGCGGATCATTAAAGCGGTGGCCGACCGCTTGAAGTTGCCGCTTGAAAAAGTGATCTTGAATATGGATCGATATGGTAACACCTCGGCTGCGTCGATCCCCATTGCGTTGGATGAAGCCGTGCGCGATGGACGGGTGAAAGAAGGGCAGTTAGTGATGTTCGGTGCCTTCGGGGCAGGCTTGACCTGGGCTTCGGCTCTGGTTCGTTGGTAGTCGGGAGGGGTGCGGTTGTGGCGCGTCCGTCGCGACCGACAGAGGGACTTCCTCCAGCTTTTTCCCGTTGACATTGAGCGTGGTTTCTACGATACCTTACGCGGCTATGATGGCGTCACAAATTGGGTTTTTGTTCCCCGGACAGGGGTCGCAATCTGTAGGAATGGGGCGGGCGTTTTACGACGCGTCTCCGGCAGTCAAGGCGGTCTACGAAGAGGCCTCCTCCATTCTCGGGTACGATGTGGCGCAGCTCTGTTTCGACGGTCCGGCGGAGCGGTTGAACCTCACGGAGAATACTCAGCCCGCGTTGTTGGTGAGTAGCGCCGCGGCCCTGAAGGCGCTGGAACCAGCCGGGTTGAAGCCGCTGGCCGTTGCAGGGCATAGTCTCGGTGAATATTCGGCGGTCTATGCGGCCGGTGGGGTGTCGTTTCGAGACGCCGTCTCGCTTGTGCAGAAGCGCGGCCGCTATATGTCGGAAGCGGTTCCGCCTGGAACAGGACAGGTCGCTGCGTTATTGGGGCTTACTGCGGAGATGATTAAAGCGGTCTGTCAGGAGGCCGCGTCGGTTGGTGTGGTAGCGGCGGCGAATTTTAATTCTCCCGGCCAAGTCGTGATTGCCGGAGAAAAGGCCGCCGTCGAACGGGCTATTGAGATTGCCAAGACCAGGGGATGTAAGAAGGCCATTCCACTCCCGGTCAGCGTCCCGGTGCATACGCCACTGATGCAAAGGGCGGCCGACCGGCTTGCCGCGGAATTTGATGGAATCGCGTGGCGCGATTTGACCGTGCCGTTGGTGAACAATGCCGAAGCCGCGGCGCTGCAACGCTCCGCGGACGTCCGTGCCTCACTGGTGCGGCAGTTGCCGTCATCGGTGCGGTGGGAGGAGTCGGTACAGGCGATGGCGAAGCTCGGCGTGACGACCTTCGTTGAGATAGGGCCGGGAACCGTGCTGACGGGGTTGGTGAAGCGGATTCTTCCAGGCGCCGTCACGGCGAACGTCAATGATCCGAAGTCGCTCGAGGCGACGCTCACGACGCTGGGCGTCAGCGGTTAGGCGTAAGACGAGTTGAGATTGCGGAGAACAGGCTGATGTCATTACAGGGAAAAGTTGCGATTGTCACCGGTGGGGCCCAGGGAATTGGACGGGCCATTGCGGAGGCGTTGGCGGAGGACGGGGCGGATATTGTGGTCGCTGACCTTGATCCGGCGCGTTCGCAGGATGCGGTGGCGGCGATTCAAAAGATGGGACGCCGGGCGCTTAGTGTGAAGGTGAATGTGGCCGATTGGAACGATGCCAAGGCCATGGCTGACCACGTGATGCAGGAGTGGGGCAGGATTGATATTCTGGTGAACAACGCCGGCATTACCCGTGATGGGTTGTTGCTCAGAATGAAAGAAGAAGATTGGAACCTGGTCTTGCAGGTCAATCTGAATGGAACCTTTCATTGCACGAAAGCCGTTCTCCTCCCGATTACCAAACAGCGCTTTGGGCGGATCGTCAATATCGCCTCGATTGTTGGGGCGATGGGGAATGTGGGGCAGGCGAACTATGCCGCATCCAAGGCGGCGGTGATTGGGTTTACCAAGACGGCCGCGCGCGAGTATGCCAGTCGAGCAGTGACGGTGAACGCGGTCGCGCCGGGCTTTATTGATACAGCGATGACCCAGGGATTGTCACCCGAAGTCAAGGAGGCGGTGCAGAAACAGATTCCTTTGGGCCGACTGGGGCTTCCCTCCGACATTGCGGCGGCGGTTCGGTTTCTGGTATCGGATGCAGCGTCCTACATCACGGGGCAAGTGTTGCACGTGAATGGTGGCATGCTCATGGTATAAGTGAGTCAGGTCGGGTGTCCGGGTTGGTGTCCTCGATCCGGAATCTCCCGGTGAGGAATGTGGAGGTCAAGTAAGATGGGGAAGGAGGTGGGCAAGTCCATGGCAACAGTAGATGAACGGGTGAAGAAAATTATTGCCGAGCAGTTGGGGGTCGAGGAAGAAGAAGTGACGCTCGAGGCCCATTTCGTCGAAGATTTGGGCGCCGATTCTCTCGACACGGTCGAATTGGTGATGGCGCTGGAAGAAGAGTTTGAAATCGAGATCCCCGACGAGGATGCCGAGAAGATCCTCACCGTCGGCAAAGCGCTGGATTATATTACAGAGAAGGCCTAGCGGAACCGTAGGTATGCACGATCGACCTGCCAGACGTGTAGTGGTAACCGGTCTCGGACTGGTCACTCCGCTTGGGACCGGGGTAGAGAAGACCTGGAAAGCGTTGTGCGCCGGAGAGTCGGGGATCGGCCGAATCACGCGATTCGATCCGACCGGCTACGATGCGCAGATTGCCGGAGAGGTGAAGGACTTCGATCCGGCTCAGTTCATCGAGAAAAAAGAAATCAAGAAGATGGACACCTTCATCCACTATGCGGTGGGGGCGAGTCAGCTGGCGGTGGACGATGCGAAACTCAAGGTGGCTCCTGAAGAAGCCACGAGGGTCGGGGTTTATATCGGGTCGGGTATCGGCGGACTGGGGTCGATTGAACATTACCACGATGTCCTCAGGGAGAAGGGCCCCGGGCGGGTCTCTCCGTTTTTCATCCCGATGACGATCATCAATCTCGCCTCCGGGCAGGTGGCGATTCGAGTCGGCGCGAAAGGACCGAACTCCTGCGCCGTGACGGCCTGTGCCACCAGTAATCACTGTATTGGCGATGCCTATCGGCTCATTCAGCGCGACGATGCGGATGTGATGATTGCCGGCGGTGCGGAGGCGGCGATTACGCCGCTCGGCGTGGCAGGGTTTGCCTCGGCAAAAGCCCTCTCCTTCAGAAACGACAACCCGACGAAGGCCAGCCGTCCGTTCGACAAGGATCGGGACGGGTTCGTCTTGGGCGAAGGGGCCGGCGTGGTGGTGCTTGAAGAACTTGAGCACGCCCGCGCACGTGGAGCTCGCATCTATGCCGAAGTCATCGGATACGCGATGAACAGTGACGCGTACCACATTACCGCCCCGCCTGAAGAAGGAGAGGGGGCGGTCCGTTGTATGGAAATGGCCTTGAAGGATGCGGGTGTCGCCAAGACGGACATCGGCTATATCAATGCCCACGGCACGTCTACCATGGCGGATGCCATTGAAACCAAGGCGATCAAGCATGTGTTTGGGGAGCAAGCCTACCGAATTCCTGTCAGTTCGACGAAATCCATGACAGGCCATCTCTTGGGTGCCGCCGGTGGTATTGAGGCGGTGTTTAGCATTCTGGCGCTGCACCATGGAGTGCTGCCCCCGACCATCAATCTTGATCATCCCGATCCCGCCTGCGATCTTGACTACGTGCCTCATACTGCGCGTCCGGTCAAGACTCAGGTCGTCCTTTCCAATTCCTTCGG
>JACOEF010000877.1 GCA_024998705.1 Nitrospira sp. | reverse complement strand
GAATGGAGCCTGTATGACGGAAATGTCCGGGTATTTTGAAGCGATCAAAGACCGCTACGCATTGACCAGTGATTATACGTTGGCCGAAAAGCTTGGGATCGCGCAACCGGACGCCAACTTGATGCGGCGCGGGCTCAAGGTTCCCAAACCTGAACTCTGCATCAAGATCGCGAAGCTGCTCGCCAGGAATCCAGTGGAACTTCTGCTCATTGCCCAAAAGGACAAGGCTCCGAAGCAGGCGAAGGAATATTGGACCCTGGCGTTGACGGCGGTGGATGTCATGCTCCATGTGCCGAAACGTCCCCGGTATCTTCCGAAGAAGGTCGAAGCCATCGGCCGGGAATTGAAGCAGCTGGAGGCACAAACTCTGATCTATGAAGGTGCCGCCGCCAATGCGGAAGCGGTCCGGCTTATGGAGACGGCGGAACAGTCCGTCGATGCGATGATGGAACGGTGGAATATTTGGAAGAAGGGGGAAGCCCTGTATCCGAACTACCTGTTGGCGAATCAGGCTGCGGTGCGGCGACAAGTCAAAATCAGACGCCTCCTGATTCTCACTCAGGAGCAGATGCAGAACCGCCTGACGGTGTCCGATGCGGTGAACGTCATGGACGATCAGCAGCGTGCCGGCGTGAAGGTATTTTATGCGTTTCGAGGAGCGTTGGTGCAGTCGCCCACCTTTCAGCGGCTCGAGGAGGATTTTCGAAAGCACGGTGCTGCCGAGGACATGAATACGGCGATGTTCGACCGGGAAATTTTAATCTTCTCGCAAACCTATGGTACGGTCCCGCTTGGGATGGTGGGCACGCCCACACCCATCACCATGATCAATCGGCTGCAGATTTCATGGAAACCGGAGATGATTCGCGACCTGGATCCGGCCCCGCTGTTCGATATGACCCGCTATGTGTTCGAGTATGAGGAGGCCGGTTCATTCCAGTAACAGTTGGCCCGGTTCATGCGGTCGATGCGGGAGGTTCCCCGCCGAGCCGTCTAGAGTCACTCGCACCCATCCGCCAGCACATCACATGACCGAATGACCGGCGGTTGCATCATGCGGCACGCGGAGTCAGCCGTCCATCCTGAGTAACCGTCGCGCGTCAGGTTCGGAGTGCAGGATTTCTCCCGCCAGCAGTCTCTCCATCACGTCCCCTCACGAATCTTCCTTGTGAAGATGGACTCCGCCTGGATGAAAAAACTTTTCGAGGCAGGAGTATTTTGATTCGAGACATGTTATAAGCATTTCCTTCGCAGGGAATACTCTCCAAAGAGATACGTATCGAGCGGCTGTCTCATTGTCGCGCAGACACGGTTCTCTCGAAGAGCGGTACATTGGCGCAATAAGAAACATCGCGCGGATACAAGATCAATGATGGTGGTCTGGATTGTGGCGGGCAGGGGGACAGCCAGGCTGTACTCCGTCATCAAGAAGGAGGGGAGGCCTTGATGGCTTGCGTGAAGAAGTCGGTGGGGCAGGAAGCAGAGACTATTACGTTGGCTGGCGCGGGTCTGGCTGTGCACGGTGGTGCATCCCGTCATCAGAAGCGCGGTCAATCGTCACGGAGACCGCGGCGAACTTTCGCGGCTGTGGCGGCGCTTGTGTTGTTTGGCGTGCTGGCATGGCCGGCCTATTCGCAGACCGGCTCACAGCTCGGTCCCTTGCCCCCGAAATTGCCTCAATTGCCCGTTGTGCCTCCTCCCGCACAGCCTCCTGCTCTTGACCTCCCCTCACCACGCCCCCCGAGTGCGCTCG
>JACOEF010000533.1 GCA_024998705.1 Nitrospira sp. | reverse complement strand
CGTGCATCAGTGCGAGATCGCCGAGTTGTCCGCAGGAAGACAGTCGTTTGTAGAGCGACAGGCGCTGGTGGCTGTCGGCCACGTAGTCTTCGGGAATATAGGCGGAGACGCTGAGACGCAGCGTGGGATCCGGCTCTTCCTCCACCACCTGGCCCTTCAGGCGTTGGACGGCCTGTTCCACCATTTGCAGGTAAAGATCGAGTCCGACAGCGGCAATATGGCCCGCTTGCTGTTTGCCGAGCAGATTCCCGGCCCCGCGGATTTCAAGATCCGCTGCAGCAATGCGGAAGCCCGATCCGAGTTCGGTGAACTGCTGGATGGCGGTCAGCCGCTTCTGGGCGTCGTCCGAGAGGGTGCCTTCATCCGGCACCAGAAAGTAGGCGTAGGCCTGTTCGCCGCTTCGTCCGACCCGGCCACGGAGTTGATAGAGCTGAGCCAGTCCGAAGGTGTCGGCGCGATTCACGATAATGGTGTTGGCGGTCGGCACGTCGATGCCCGATTGGATAATAGCGGAGGCAATCAGAATATCCGCCTCCCGGTGAAAGAATTTCAGCATCACGGCTTCCAGCGGTTTCGAGTCCATCTGGCCGTGTGCCATCACGATCCGCGCTTCCGGTACCAGCTCCTGCAGCCAGGCGCCCATCCGCTCCATGGTTTCCACCCGATTGTGGACAAAGTAGGTTTGTCCCCCCCGGCCGAGTTCACGAAGAATCGCCTCACGAATCGCTTTTTCACCGAAACGAATAACCTGGGTGCGGATCGCCAGCCGTCCCGACGGGGGCGTATCGATGATCGAGAGGTCGCGTACACTCGCCATGGTCATTTGTAATGTGCGCGGGAT
>JACOEF010000327.1 GCA_024998705.1 Nitrospira sp. | reverse complement strand
GATCAGCAGGCCCGCCGGAATGTTGATGTTCATCCCGAGTTCCCGGGACACATTCAATCGCTCGATGACCTTCTTGAGAATGCGAGGCAAGACGATCACTTTAATGACGACCGTCAAGGCTGCCGCGAAGTAAATGTGCTTGTGCCCGGTCAGAAATGCGACGAGCGCGGCCGTCGCCGCCAGAAATGCCGACTGCACCGCAAAGAGATCCACGCAGGCGGAGAGTCGACGCTGCGCCACAATGGCAAAACAACAGAGCAACAGCAGGACCGAGCAGAGGTCGACGAGTTGGGAGCCCAGTTGGGTCGAAGCCGGCACCGTCTTACCTTTTTAATGTGTAAAAGAATATCAGCGCGAGCAACGACAGGATGAAGGCCGCGCCCAACATTTCCGGCACCCGGAACAGCCGTAGCTTCGCGAACATCGATTCGATCACGCCGATCACCATGGCCAGCCCGGCCACTTTCCCGAGATACACCAGAATTCCGACGGCGACGGCCGACGGCGCCATGCTCGTCGCGATGCCCCACGGGGCGAAGACATTCACGATCAGGGTCAAGAACACCAGCAACTTGATCCCGGCCGCCCATTCCATCAACGCCAGGTACCGCCCGGAATATTCGAGCAACATGGCCTCGTGGATCATCGTCAGCTCCAGATGCGTCGCGGGATTATCCACCGGGACACGGCCCGTCTCCGCCAACGTCACGATAAACAAGGCGGCCAACGCCATCAAATGCGCGGGCGGAGCCACGACCATGCCTTCCATCAAGGCGGACTGGTGCACGATGGTGCTCAAATTCGTGGAGCCGGCCGTCAGTGCAATGGAGAGGATGGACAACATCATGGCCGGCTCGGCCAACGTCGCAACGATCGCTTCCCGGCTGCTGCCCATTCCGCCGAATGCCGACCCCGCATCGAGTCCGGCCAGGATCAGGAAGAACGTCCCCAACGCCAGCAAATATACGAGCGCGATGATGTTCCCGGCAAAGTTCAGCGGCGTGTGCGAGACAAACACCGGCATCAGCAGCCCCGCGGCCACCGTCGAGGCAAAGACGATGTACGGCGCCGCAGTAAAAATCCACGAGGTCGTCGAGGAGATCACCGGCTGCTTCCGAAAGAGCTTGGCCAGATCCGCATAGGGCTGGAGGAGACTCGCCCCACGTCGGCACTGCAGCCGTGCCTTCACCTTTCGGATCAGACCAACGACCAACGGAGACAGGGTCAACAACAGCACCAGCTGAACGACGACCAATATGATGTGACCGATCGACTGCATGGTTCCCCGCCACTCACTGCTCGAACACCCAGACGCGACCTACACGCGCAGACTCGCGCCGTTCTCTACCCCGCCCATAACAACAACAGCACCAATGTCACGAAAATGTATGTCAGATACAGATGGAGGCTGCCGGCCTGAATAATGCGCAGACGGTCCGCTGTCGCCAGCAGAAATGCCACCACCGGCCGGTAGAGGTATGTCTCGAAGACCGGCTCAATGTGGGATTCGAACCGCTGATGCTTGATGAAATACTTCGATTGCTCCAGAAACTCCTGCTCCAGCTTCACCGTCGGCTGGTAGATGGTTTCAAAGACCTGCTTGATCGGTTGCGCAAAGCCGGTCGCGGTGTATTCCATGCGAGGCGTCAGATTCAGCCCGCAACCCCAGGTCTTGTAATAACGGGCACGCAATCCCTTCCCAAAATGCCGCGCCATCAGCAGGCCCAACCCTCCTGCTCCGACCAGAAGCATGGCCAGCACCGGCGTCGAGATGCTGGAAAACTCCACCGTCACCGGCGCCACGACCCAGCCGTCGAGCGCCAGCACCTCTTCACTGATGGCCACGCCCGTCAAGGGAGCCGTGACCCGATCCAACAACGGAACGACCAACATGGGCGCCAACCCTAACACCACGCAGGCGCCTGCCAACAGGCCCATGCCCACCCGCATCGACCGGGGCACCTCCGTGGCATGACGAGCATGGGTACTGCGCGGCTGTGCCAGAAACGACATGCCGAAAGCCTTTGCAAAACAAGCCAGCGCCAGCGCACCCGTCAGCGCCAACATCGCGGCGGCAATCGGCAACATCAACTTGAGAAACAAGGTGGGCAGCTGAAAGCTGAGAAACAGACTCTGAAAGACCAGCCACTCACTGACAAACCCGTTGGTAGGCGGAAGCGCGGCGATGGAGACGGCGCCGACCAGGAAAAAGGCCCCCGTCCAGGGCATGCGCCGAAGCAAGCCGCCATAGTCCTCGATGTGTCTCGTGTGGGTGGCGAACTGCACCGCTCCGGCCCCCAGAAATAACAGCGCCTTGAACACCGCGTGATTCAGGGTGTGATACAGGCCGGCCAGCAATCCGAGCGCCGCCAGTTCATGCAAACCATAGGTGTGGAAGATCATCCCCGCGCCGATTCCCAGCAGAATGATACCGATGTTCTCCACACTGTGAAACGCCAGCAGGCTCTTCAGGTCATGTTCCATCAAGGCGTACATGACGCCCAACAGCGCCGAGACTGTGCCGGCGACCAATAACGTGAAGCCCCACCACCAGGGAAATTCCCCTCCCATGAAATCGAAGCACACCCGGATCAACCCATAGATGGCGGTCTTAATCATGACTCCCGACATCAAGGCTGAGATGTGGGAAGGGGCGGCGGGATGCGCATAGGGCAGCCACACATGCAGCGGGACGATACCGGCCTTCGCGCCGAATCCGATCAACGTCGTGAAGAAGGCGATCGATCGTAATCCCTCAGGAAGCTGCTGATCATGCTGGCGAAACGCCTCGAAGGAGAATGAGCCGGTTTCCTGAGAAAAGATCAAAAACGTCAGGATGATAAAGGCGGTCCCGACGTGCGTCATGATGAGATAGAACAACCCGGCCTCCCGGACACCGGGCTTCTCATGCTCCGTCACCACCAGCACATAGGATAGCAGGGACATGACTTCCCAGAGGATCAGGAAGAAAAACCCATTGTCGGCCAGGACGACCAGGGTCATGGAGAGCAAAAACCCGTTCAGGAGAGAGCCCAACAATCCCACCGAGACGCGGCCGGAGAACTCGCCGACGTAGCCGAACGCGTAGATCGACGCGGCCAACCCCACCAGCGAGATGGTCAGGACGAAGAACGCCGCCAGCGGATCCAGGCGGAGAGCGAAGGTCAGGTGGGGAATATTGGACGCGAGTGAGAGGGTCAGAGGAGCCGTTGCCAGCATCCCTGTGAGGCTCAGGGCAATGCCGACACATCCCGCCCCCGCCGCAAGCCCGTGTGCGACGAGGTTCTGAATCCTCGCCTTGCCAGGAAAGCAGAGAGGAAGGATGACGCCCGCCATGTAGATCGCCAGCAGGCCGACGAGTAGAACAATCATCGTTGCAGTATGAACCTCAAAGCGTATCCCCCGTCATCGGCTACATTCGGCCTTCACCGGCCGGCACGATCATCACTCGCCATGCATCGACCGCAGCATGGCTCTCAGTGAATGACCGTTGACGATTGGCCTGTGCCGTCCTCCCGTTTCAGTGCTCCTGTTTGTGGATCATCGGGTCGATTTCTTGCTTCGTTTCCTCAAGTACGTTGTAGCGATTGTACGGATGCTCCATCACCTCGTTGGCATACAACCGCCCCGTCGGGGCCGGGACCACGATATTCGCCTCCACCGTCCCGTTCGAACCGATCGTGACGGTCTGCTCGGTCGCAGTGCGGATATACGGATGCCAGACCACCAGTTGGTAGGTCCCCGGCGGCACATCGGTCAGGGTGAACCGGCCCTGCTCGTCCGTCGTGGCAAAGTAGGGATTGGTGACAGCCAGCCCCCAGCTCTCCATATACGCATGGAAGCCGCATTGCATGACGAAGATCCGGCGGCCTTTGCTGAGTTTCACCAACTCTTTCATCGGCGGACCGGCCATGTGTTTGTGATACATCCCGGCATCGCTGCGATCCTTGAGGTTACGGGGGTGCGCCGGATTCATCGGCAGCGGCACATTAAACAGCACCCGCGCACCCAGACGCGACGTTTCATAGGCTTGGATGTCGTGCATGACCGGGTCCATG
>JACOEF010000268.1 GCA_024998705.1 Nitrospira sp. | reverse complement strand
TCGATGTGGTCATTACCGGCTCGCAGAAGGCCTTGATGTTGCCGCCGGGGCTCGCCTTTGCCAGTGTGAGTGAGAAGGCGTGGCGATTGGCTGACAAGGCGAAAAATGCGGCGTTCTATTTCAATTTTAAGCGCGAACGCGAAAACCAGCAGAAGAGCACGACCGCCTATACGCCGGCCGTATCCCTCATTCTGGGGCTGAAAGAAGTGATGAACATTCTGAAGGCCGAGGGGTTGGAAGCCGTCTTCGCCCGTCATGCGATGTTGGCGACGGCGATGCGGGAGGGTGTCAAGGCCGCTGGGCTTTCGATCTTCCCCCAAGAGCGTCCGAGCGATGCGCTAACCGCTATTTCGGCGCCGGAAGGCGTGGACGGCCAGGCGATCTACAAGAATTTACGAACCCAGTACGGGATGACGGCGGCGGGCGGCCAGGATCACCTGAAAGGTAAGATCTTCCGTATTTCGCACATGGGCTATATCGATAGTTTTGACGTCATCACGGCCCTGGCGGCGGTGGAGATGGTCATCAAGGGGCTGGGCTATCCCATAAAACTCGGTAGCGGGGTGGCGAAGGCTCAAGAAATTATTATGGGCAAGTCCTAGACTCACCGTCAGGTAAGGCGTCACGACAATGAAAATTTTGGTCAGCGATAGTCTCTCGAAGCAGGGTGTCGAGGTATTGGAGAAGGCCGGCTTTACGGTGGTGGTGAAAACCAAACTGCCGAAAGAGGAGCTGCTGAAGGAAATCAAGGATGCGGACGGACTGATTGTCCGCTCCGGGACGAAAGTCACCGCCGAAGTCATCGCGGCAGCCAGTCAACTGAAGGTTGTCGGACGAGCCGGTTCCGGCTTGGACAATGTCGATACCCCCGCTGCCACCCGTCGTGGCATCGTCGTCATGAATACGCCCGGCGGCAACACTGTGACGACGGCCGAGCATACGATGGCCATGATTTTTTCAATGTCGCGTCGTATCCCGCAAGCCACCGCCTCGACGAAGGCGGGGAAGTGGGAAAAAGAAAAGTTCATGGGCGTGGAGTTGTATAACAAGGTGCTCGGCATCGTCGGCGTCGGTCAAATCGGCGGGTATCTTACCAAGCTTGCCCAGGGAGTCGGGATGCAGGTGATGGCCTATGATCCCTATCTCGCGCCGGAGCGCGCGGAAAAAATGGGGGTGACCATCGTCGAGTTGGACGAGCTGTTCCGCCGAGCCGATGTCATTTCCGTGCACACTCCGCTGACCCCTGAAACCAAAGCGCTGATCAATGCGCAAGCCATCGCCAAGATGAAAACCGGCGTGATGATTGCCAACTGTGCGCGTGGCGGGATCGTCCACGAAGGGGATTTGTGCGAGGCGCTCAAGTCTAAGAAGGTTGCCGCAGCAGCATTCGACGTGTTCGAGGATGAGCCGGTGAAGCCGGACAATCCGCTGCTGGGGTTGGATAATTTTATCTGCTCGCCGCACATCGGCGCCTCCACTACGGAAGCGCAGGAAAATGTGGCCATCGGTATTGCCGAGCAGATCGTGGAGTATTTTACTAAAGGAATCGCACGTGGCGCGGTCAATATCCCCTCGGTCTCGCCGGAGTTGTTGCCGAAACTTCAGCCCTATCTCTCGCTTGGGGAACGTGTTGGCCTGTTGCAAGCGCAACTATTGGAAGGTGGGCTGGAACGGTTGACCGTCGAGTACAGCGGAGAAGTCGCGGGCTTGAATGTGGCACCGTTGACGATTGCGGTGCTGAAGGGGCTCCTGACCCCCATCCTCGAAGATCCGGTCAACTATGTGAACGCGCCGGTCGTCGCCAAGGAACGTGGCATTGAAGTCAAAGAAGTGAAAATCAGCGATGCCGGAGACTTTACCAGTGTGATCCGTGTGCGGGTGGAGGCCGGGAAGAAGGCTCATCAAGTTGCCGGCACCCTCTACCACCGCAAGGATCCGCGCATCATTGAGATCGATCAGTTCAAGGTGGAAGTGGTGCCCGACAACCATCTTCTGCTGATCCAGAACGAGGATCGTCCTGGGGTGATCGGCACGGTGGGGCATATCCTCGGCGATCACAACATCAATATCGCGCGGATGCAATGTTCACGGGAAGAGCGCGGCGGCAAAGCGTTGCAGATTTTCGGGCTTGACGCGCCGCTTCCTAAGCCGGTCCTCGATCAGATTACGAACAGCAAGCATATCCTTTCCGTGAAGGTCGCCGACCTGTCGAAAGGGTTGTAGATTGCCCGGCAGTCGACCATGGGCGCTCTTTCGTTGAAGGCCACTTCTGCCTCCTCGCCTCTGATGGCAGGTCGGGAACGGTCACTCATTCCGGTTGGAATGAGTACCATCCTTCCTGACGCCGCTCGACGTATTCGACATCTCGAGCAGACGCTGCTCGCCGTGCTCGCGCGCGGGGGCTACGAAGAAATCATCCTGCCGATGTTCGAGTACCTGGACGTCCTTGCGCCTGGTCTGGAGTCAGAGCTCATCGAAAAGTGTTATCAACTGGTCGATCGGACCACGGGTCGATTGATGCTGCTCCGTCCTGATGCGACCGCTCAGATTGCCAGAACGGTAGCCATGGGCATGATGGGTGAGCGGCTTCCGCTGCGACTCTGCTATCGCACGTCTGTGTTTCGGTATGAACGCGAACATGCCGGTCGTGACCGTGAAATTTTTCAAGTCGGGGCGGAGCTCATCGGTGTGGACGGGGTTGCCGGCGATGCCGAGGTGCTGACGCTGCTGTTGGAATGTTTGTCGCGAGTGGGACTGTCTGCGTTTAAGGTTGCGGTCGGCCATGTCGGATTTTTTACGGCTTTACTGGCCAAGTCCGGCCTATCGCCGGAGGGCCAAAAGCGTGTGGAGCATGCGGCCGCACGGAAAGATATGCCGTTGCTCGAAGAACTGCTGATGCAGGACGGTGTATCTCGGTCGACGGGGCGCGTCATCCTCGAAGCGCTGGAATTGTGCGGCGGCCCCGAGGTCCTTGTGCGGGGGCGAAAGTTGGTGGGCCGTGATCGAACGCTCCTGAGACCGCTCGAGCGTCTCGCGCAAGTGTATGAGCGCTTAGTGTCGCCCGGGCAGCAGTCCGTGTTGATCGATCTGGGCGAGTTTCGCGGGTTTGAATATTATGATGGGATTGTTTTTGACGTCTTTGCCCCGGGTATCGGCGCGGAGTTGGGAGGCGGAGGTCGATACGACCATCTGATGGGCCGGTTCGGGCGCACTGCGGCCTCCACCGGGTTTGGCCTCGATGTGGATCGCTTGTTTCGAGCCCTCGACGCGTCTGGCGCTTCCACGCTGTCTCATGCGTCCTCCCCTGAAGTCCCCCGCTCCAAACACGTTGCGGCGGAGTCGCGACGGCGCAGGAGCCGGGCATGAAGTCGCTCTCCTCGGTTGATCTCACCGCCCCCAAATTGCCTCCGCAAAATGTCGAAGCCGAACAATCGGTGTTGGGCGCGATCCTGTTGGATAACACGGCGATGGCCAAGGTGATGGAGCTGCTGACGGACGAGGAGTTTTACCGGACTGCCCATCGCAAGATTTATCAGGCCATGCTGGAGCTGTCCGATCGCGGCGAAGTCATCGATCAGATTACGCTCACGGAATGTTTGAAGGCGCGCTCTGAGCTCGAAGCGGTCGGAGGATCCGCCTATCTAGCC
>JACOEF010000369.1 GCA_024998705.1 Nitrospira sp. | reverse complement strand
GGTGTTGCACAAGATCGATACCCGATTTGCGAACCAACAGCTCTACCGTAACGGCTCACTCCAGAACTACGTCGAGCAATACCTCAAACATCCGTTGAGGAGTGCGTATGAGGCTATGCCGCGGCCAGTTTAGCAGGGTGTTGAACACGACCTCCCGCGTCGTTCTCGGCTCGCCAACATCCTCAACGTACCCCTGAGGGTACGCCTCCGGTGTTGGCTCACCTGCGGCCTCGCGGGACGTCGTTTTGAACCCCCTGCAAGCTTCGGATCGAGTTGGCCGGTACAATGCCATCTCCCGCGTTCTCGGTCACCTGTCTCCCTGCGACGTACCGCAAGGGTACGCCTCAGTCGCCACGCTCCCTGCGGCCTTGGTAGATGCCGTTTTGAGCAGCCGGGCTGGGGGCGGGTTAGGATGGATGTCGAGTACGCCTCCGGTTTTAACTCGCCTGCGGCCTAGCGGGACGCCGTTTTGACCAACCTTCGAAATGCGAATACCAGAAGATGAAGACAGCATCTCCCGGCGTTCTGGGTGGCGTTCCTCCCTGCGACGTGAGGAGTCTAAGAAGCGCATGGGAGGGGTTTATCCGTTCGCCAAGAGTATTTCAGCGGCGAACAGGTCAAACAAGTTTGGTATGTACCTCCTCGGTCGCCCCACTCCCTGCGGCCTTGGGACATGCCGTTTTGACCAGCCGGTGGTCGTGGGCGTATTTCGGTAGCGCTAGACCTCTCGGGCAATCTATGACCATTCGAGAGCTGTTCACCGTCCAACTTTCAATCTTCGATCTCGGGACGTTCTCTTTTTCCTGTCCTGAAACAATGTTGCGCCCCTTGCAAAAAATACCGACTCGGGGCAACATGCCGCCAACATCTTTTGTGAGGAATGTATGCCTGGTCCGAGGCGATTGCAGTTCTATCAAGCCGACGTGTTCACCGATGACCCGTTCGGTGGGAATCCGGTCGCCGTGTTTCCCGATGCGGATGGTCTGACCGACGTGGAATTGCAGCAGATCGCCCGCGAAATGAATCTCTCCGAAACCGTGTTCGTGTTTCCCCCGACGGACAAGGCCGCCGTCGTGAAGATGCGCATCTTCACCCCGACGCAGGAAATCCCCTTTGCCGGGCATCCGGTGATCGGGACCTTTTTTGTGTTGGCCACCTTGGACCGGCTCGCGCTTCGAGAGCCGGTCACGCGGGTGCTGCAGGAATGCAATCTCGGGCTGTTCCCCGTCGACATCCACACCTGTAATGGCGTGATTGAGCGTGTGGTCATGGCGCAGCCAAGCCCGCAGTTTCTGGATGTGATCGATGAGCCGGAGGCGTTATTTGCGATCGCTCGCGCGTTGGGGATTACGAAGGCCGCCATTTCCGAAACCCGCTTCCCGGTGCAGGTTGTCTCGACCGGGTTACCGGTCATCATCGTGCCGGTGCGGACGCTCACGGCGGTGCGGCAGATCGTTCCCGACGTTGCGGCCATTGCGGACCTGTCCCAGCAGTACGGCGCGAACGGCATCATGGTGTTCAGCACGATGACCGTCGAACAGTCCTCCAGCGTGCATACGCGGATGTTCGCTCCCTTGATCGGCATCGTGGAAGATCCGGCGACCGGAAGCGCCAGCGGCGCGTTGGGTGCCTATCTGGTCCAGCATGGCGTGGTGGATATCAGGCCGTCGACCGAGATTACCGCCGAGCAGGGGTACGAGATCGATCGTCCATCCCGCATCCTCATTCAAGTGGATTCCGATGACGATGTGATTCAGTCCGTGACCGTTGGAGGACAGGCGACGATGGTGGTGGAGGGAACCCTCACCTTCTAGGGGCATGTTCTATCGTTCATGCTCGATTCGCACGAATCAGGCATGGAACGTTGATCGTTGCACAGTGAGCCTTCTTTCCTTGGAGGATGCATGAATGCAGTGGTGTTCCACGAACATGGCGGGCCGGGGAAGCTGCAGTATCAAGAGATGCCGATGCCGACGATCGGCGTCGATGAAGTGCTTGTGCGGGTCAAGCCTGCGCCTTGAACCATCTCGACATCTGGATCCGGCAGGGCAGTCCTGCCTATCCGATGCCGCTTCCGCATATTCTCGGATCGGACGTTGCCGGAGTGGTACAGCAGATCGGTGCGCATGTGGAAGGAGTTGCCGAGGGCGAACGCGTGTATGTCTCTCCAGGGGTCGGCTGCGGGCACTGCGAGCAGTGCTTCGCCGGGCGCGACAACATGTGCCGGTCCTACGGGTTGATCGGGGCGATGTGCCATGGCGGGTATGCCGAGTATGTGAAGGTGCCGGCGCGGAATGTGTTCCCGATTCCCGGCGCGTTGAGCTTCGAGCAGGCTGCCGCGTTTCCGCTGGTATCGGTCACCGCCTGGCATATGTTGTTCGGATTGGCCGCTGTGCAGCCCGGTGAAGACGTGTTGATTATGGGCGCAGGCAGCGGGGTGGGGCACATGGCGATCCAGATGGCCAAGCTTGCCGGCGCCCGTGTGCTGACCACTGTCGGGAGCGATGACAAGGTCGCGAAGGCCAAGGCGCTTGGGGCCGATGAGGTCATCAATCACACTCGCGAGCAGGTGAACCAACGGGTGCGGGAGCTGACCCACCGCCGCGGAGTGGATGTGGTGATCGAACACATTGGCCCGGAGGTATGGGTGCAGTGTATTGATTCATTGGCCAAAGGCGGCCGGTTAGTGACCTGTGGCGCGACGACGGGCGCGGAGGTGAAACTCGATCTGCGGTATGTGTATTCGAGGCAGCTCACGATTCGTGGCTCCTACATGGGGACGCAGAGTGAATTGCTCAAGGCCGCTCAGTTGGTCGGCCAGGGCAGATTGCAGCCGGTGATCGACCGGACGTTCCCGCTGTCCGAAGCGAAGGCTGCGCAAGAATATCTTCTGAATCGAAAGTTTTTTGGTAAGATCGTGTTGAGCGTTTCATAATCGGTTTTATTAGTGGCTCTCTTGTCCCAACGGGCAGAAAGGTATGTGACATGGCAAGCGTTGCGCAAATTATGAACAAGAAACCCCAGAGTATTGGTCCGACGATGTCGATTCGCGGTGCGGCGAAAAAGATGCGCGAATTGCGGGTCGGTTCGCTCCTGATCAAGAAGGGGAAGAACCATGTGGGGATCGTCATCGACACGGATCTTGTCCGCAAGGGACTGGCGACCAGCCAGGACGTCTCGAAACTCACGGTCGATAAGATCATGACCACCCCGCTCTGCACCATCGAGAGCAACCAGTCGGTCGATGACGCGCAGGATATGATGGGCGATCTCGGCGTGCGCCATCTGGCGGTGACCAAGGGTGGCTCGATCGTCGGCGTGGTGTCGGTCCGCGATCTCTTGATGCACTACAAGCGATACGCCCAATCGAAGATTGCGGCGAATTAAACGTATTCTGAGCCGAAGATCTCGCAAGACTAATCGGATGTTGAAAACGGTCTCCAGCATCGTTCTCGGCTCATCAAAATCCGCAACGTACCCTACGGGTACGCCTCCGGTTTTGCTTTGCCTGCGGCCTTGCTGGAAGGCCGTTTTGAACACCCTTCAGCAGGTGGCTGCTGAAAACGGTCTCCAACCTCGTTCTCAGGTGCACGGCTCCCTGCGACGTACCACAAGGGTACGCCTCAGTCGCCGTTCTTCCTGCAGCCTGGTTGGAGCACCGTTTTGAGCAGCCGTGAATATTCTAGGTCGCCGAGTCTAATTTTATCTGAAGGCAATCCTCACGCCGTACCCCGTTGGACTGCTCCAGTCGGGGCGCGCGCTTCACGCTTCACGAATGACGCTTCACGACTATTTGGTGAGTGCTTTAACGAGGTGGCCCAGTTCGGGAAGGATGAGTTTTTCCATCGCCAGGCGCACGGCGTTTTCTGATCCCGGAGTGGAGAAGAGGACGCGGCCCTTGATGATGCCGGCCGTGGCCCGGCTCATGATGGCCGGTGAGCCGATCTCCTGATAGGTCAGATAGCGAAACACTTCGCCGAATCCATCCAGCCGTTTTTCCAGCATCGCATCCACCGCCTCAAACGTCGAATCCCGCCGGGAGATCCCTGTTCCGCCGTTGATGATGATGGCCTGTATGGACTCGTCGGTGATGCCTTCGGCGATCCGCGCCTTGATCTGCGCCGGTTCGTCTTTCACGAGATGATAGGCGGCAATGTGGTGGCCCTCGTCCTTGAGCAACTGCTGGATCAAGCGGCCGCTGGTGTCGGTCTCAGGCGTGCGGGTGTCGCTGCAGGTAATGACCATGCAGCCGATGGTGCGGGGCGCGTGGTGTTTGTGTTCTTTGTGGCTTGGGGTGGACATGGTAATCGGATGATGAAATGCCTTCCAGCATCGATCTCAGCTCCTCACACTCCTCAACGTATCCCTGAGGGTACGCCTCCGGGTCTGAGTCGCCTGCGGCCTTGCTGGAAAGGCATTATTGATCATCTTCAAAGAAAAAGATGATTCTGAGTTACTTCCAGACCGAATCCGGATTCAACTTTTCTGCCGGCTTGCCGCCCTTGATGTGCTCATCAAGGATGGTGGCGACATCCGCTTCAGTGACCTTGGAATACCAGGTGTTGTCCGGGTACACCACGACGGTCGGTCCCTGCTCGCAGGGGCCCAGGCAGGAGGAGCCTGTGACGAGGACTTCGCCGGGCATGATGCCGCGCTGCATGAGACCCATGTTAAAGGACATGAGCAGTTGTGCGGAGCCCTGGCCGCCGCAGGATGGTTTCGGGTGGCCCGGCGGACGGGCGTTCGTGCACACTAGGATATGATATTTCGGTTTTGGCATCGTGACCTCAATGTATGGGGTGAGTGACGATTGTGTAAGTTCGTCAGGCTGGCTTGTACGCTTTCCACTGCTCGGCGCATTCTTCAGGCAACTTCCACTGCTTGATGCCCTTGAGCACCCAATCGATGTAATGCTCCTTCGGCTTGAATTTGCCGATGGGGGTGGCCGCATGGGTGGTGACCAACAACTTTTCGCCCTCTTCCGTGATCACGGTGACAGTCAGGTGCCGGTAGGCTCCCTGCGGTACATCCCCTTCGAATTCGTCGAGGATCTTGAGATCTTCGTCGGTAATTTCGAAGACGACTCCCCAGACTTTCTCTCCCGGCGATGGGATCACGCTCGCCAGGCCGCAGCGCCATTGCGTCGACCATCGGCAAAACTGAATGCTATGGTCGGGGAGGTACGCCGTAAAAAGAAATTTGTGTTCCGGGGCGCGACGCTTGAGTTGAGAGAGGTTCAAATTGTCCGCATAAAAGAAGAACTTCATTGAACGGTGAGACTCCGGTTATGTCGCGAAGGTTGACCGGTACTTGTACCATAGCGTTGCGCAACCTTGTCAAGCACAGCTGCCTCTCTGTGTCGCCGGCTTGACCGCCTGCTGCTGCGGTCCGACGATTGACAGTGAATTCACACGCCACCTATGATGACAGGTTGCTCAACCATCCACCCGCAGTCTATTGTGACGACCTATGAGTAAAGTGATCCATTACACCGTGCTCGCGCTTCTCCTGGCTGGAGGGCTGGCCTACTGGTGGATGAAACCACCCGGCCTCAATCCGATACTCGATCCGCAGGCGGCCGATGCCCTCGCGCTGGTGCAAACCCACCGGGCCGCTGGTTATCCGACGATTCTTCAGGCGTTCAACGAGCGGGTCCGTATTCAGGAGGACCGCAAGCTGGGATTACGCTTGGGAGAGTGGACGGTGATCAAGCAGGATGGTCAGCGTTATGAGGTCCGGATCTACATGCGCGAGCAGGGGACTACACAGTGGTTCGAACGGGATTTTATCTGGCACGTGGATCTGGCTACGAAGCGCGTCAATGCGGCCTCCTTGCCGGCTGATGGGTTGATGCCGGAAGGCCCGGATAGTGGACGCCCGCGCGCGCCGGGCGGTGAGATCCCTTCGTTCCCGCCTACAATGTAAGAGGTGTTTTCACCTGCACGTTCGTGCCGTGCACATGCACTTCCACGCAGGCCACGCGGATTTCCTGATTTTCAGGTCGCTCACCGGTACGGACATTGAATCGCCACCCGTGCCAGGGGCATTCGATCACTTCGCCATCCATGCATCCTTCGCCCAACGGACCGCCTGCGTGCGGGCAGGTATTGTCGACGACGTGAAAGGTTCCGTCGACGTTGCAGAGGGCCAGAAAAACTCCTTCGACTTCAACGGTGCGGCAGGTGCCTGGAGGGACCTGCTCCACCTGAGCGACGGTGACATAACCGGTCTGCGTATCCATATGGTTCCTCTACGGATTACAGCGGGGTACAGATTGTCTCAAGATGGTGTGACATGGTTGACTAGTCGTAAGCGCTTGATTTCATTGGCCGCATATGGCATAGATTGAGCAGGAATTTTCAGGGAAGGACCACAACAGCGCCGTCATTTGCTATCCTTTAAATAGTGCACTCATAGGAGATCGCCGGAGCCACTATGGAAATGACCTTGTTGCTCAATTCCACCTATGAACCGCTTCGTGTCCTGCATTGGCAAAAGGCCATTACTCTGCTCTGGCAGGGGAAGGTCGAAGTCCTCGAAGTTTACGACCGCCAAATCCACGGTATCTCGATCTCGATCAAGCTCCCCTCGGTGATGCGCCTCCTGAAGCTGGTGAAGCTGAAGGATAGCCATCGCGCGGTGAAGTTTTCCCGTATCAATATTTTTACGCGCGATGGTTATTGCTGCCAGTACTGCAAACACAAGTTCCGTACTGAGGAGCTGACGTTCGACCATGTCGTGCCGATTGCCAAAGGTGGGCGGAAGACCTGGGAAAACATCGTCACGGCCTGCTGGCGGTGCAATAACCGGAAGAGCGGACGGACGCCGGAAGAAGCCAATAT
>JACOEF010000876.1 GCA_024998705.1 Nitrospira sp. | reverse complement strand
CCGCGGCCGATGTGTGGTGACACGGCATAAACATCTGCCGCCACGACATAGGGCTCCACTTTGTATCGGTTGAGGTCCTCGGGTGACCGGGCATGGTTCACCGGGTTGATCATGCGAAATAGTTCCCATGCCCGTTCTCGGTCGCCCAGTGCGGCGAAGGCCATCGTGGCCCAGAGGGCGCCATGGGTATATTGTCCGCCGTTTTCTCTGACTCCCGGCACGTAGCCTTTGATATAGCCGGGATTCAACGCAGACTTATCGAACGGGGGATCCAATAGTTGGATGAGGGCATCGTCACGCCGAACCAATCGTCGAGCAACGGCCTCCATTCCCTGGTGCGAACGAATGGCCTCTCCCGCTCCCGAGAGCACAGACCAGCTTTGCGGAATGGAATCGATTTGGCATTCGTCGTTGGTAGCCGACCCGAGCGGTGTGCCGTCGTCGAAATAGGCGCGACGGTACCATTCTCCATCCCAGGCCTGTTCCTCAATAGTTGTCTGCAACTGAGCCGCTTCTAAGCGACAACGTTGTGCGAACGGCTCGTCACCTTTGCGTTTCGCCACCTCGGCAAACCGCATGAGGACGTCGTAGAGGAAGAATGCCAGCCAGACACTTTCGCCCTGGCCGCGATCGCCGACCATGTTCATCCCGTCGTTCCAATCACCGGAACCGATGAGCGGCAGGCCATGCACACCTTTCTTAAGCCCGTTCAGGATGGCGCGCACACAGTGGTCGTATAAACTGCCTGATTGCTCCGAACGGCCGGGAAGATCGTAGTAGGAGTCTTCATCCGTATTGATCGGGCGGCCTTCAATGTACTGGATCAGGGCCTCCAGCACTCCGGTGTCCCCGGTCGTCATTACGTAGCGACTCGTGACAAAAGGCAGCCAGAGGAAATCATCGGAGCAGCGTGTGCGCACGCCTCGATTTGAGGGGGGATGCCACCAATGTTGCACGTCTCCCTCTTTGAACTGACGTCCGGCGCACAGCAGCAGCTGCTCCCGCGCAAGGTCAGGCCTCGCATGTACCAATGCCATCACGTCCTGCAGCTGATCGCGAAACCCAAAGGCGCCTCCCGATTGATAGTAGCCGCTTCGCGCCCAGAGGCGGCAGGCCAGCGTTTGATACAGCAGCCAGCCGTTGGCGAGCACATTGAGCGACTGATCGGGTGTTTCCACATGGACCGCTCCCAGCGTATGCGTCCAGTGGTGCCAGACTGTTTCCAATGCCGCGCGGCCTGCCGGCGCCCCTCTGAATCGGCGAACCAGCTGGCGGGCCTCGTCGACGTCTTTTCCAACTCCCAAACGGAAGGTATAGTCGCGCTCTTGCCCCACGGCGAATTCGAACGGTATTTGAATGG
>JACOEF010000875.1 GCA_024998705.1 Nitrospira sp. | reverse complement strand
GGCTCGCGCTGCGCGCCAATGTGTTGGTTGTCACCCAGGTGGGGAGGAAGAGTATGCGAGTCCTCGAAGCACACGGCGACCTCTGGGATGTTCATGCTCAGGGTTCTTGGATCGCCATCACAACAAACGGGGTGATAAGAACAAATGGGCATGGCGTCATGGGAGCGGGGCTTGCCAAACAGGCCGCGGACCGGTTTCCTAGCCTGCCCTCGCTGCTAGGCACCCATCTACGCCGTTTCGGCAACATTCCCACATCGATTCCCTCCATGCGGATCATGACCCTGCCCACCAAACATCATTTTCGCACCGCGTCTGACCTCGCCCTTATCCAGAATAGCCTGCAGCACATCCAGCTCATCCTCACACGTGAACGCATCGACCGGCTGTATTGTCCGCACCCAGGATGTGGTCTCGGTCAGCTAAGCTGGAAGCAAGTCAAAGCAGCGATTGTGCACGTGGTCGATCATCGATTCCTCTTCCTGCATTCTACTGCTTGAGTTCCTGCTCATGCTTCCCTGAGCGTCGGCCATTCGCCTTCAACAGATGTGAGACACGTCCCCCGCTCGCATCTCTTCTCGCAAGCTAGACGTCACCTCACGACCCATCACTGTCTTCGTACCAGAATCGGCCTCAGGCGTGCGTCGCACGCAGAGTGGAGGATGGTCGCGTACCATCCATTCACAAGAGGGAGACTTGCCATGCGTCGTCAGGCTTACGC
>JACOEF010000100.1 GCA_024998705.1 Nitrospira sp. | reverse complement strand
GTCATGGCACAACCGGTCAGCAACAACATCCAGACCCACCACACAACCCCGCCTTGGTTCCGCCTCATCGCACCCTCCCGCCAGAGAACTACGCTAGGGCATCCTACCGTGGTGCGATTACGATCGCCCCCGTTCGATGGCTCTTTCAAGACCCGACCCTCACGCCTTGCATTTCGCTCCTCGGTCAGCTACCGGGGGGCACCATTCGCCCCGGCGGACGGATCGGTCCCGCACAATCCGACATGAGGCTGTCCCGACGTGACACCCTACCCGACCCAGACGCCTTCCCTTTCGGTCATCATCCCAGCCTATAACGAGGCGCAACGCCTTCCACTCTACCTCGATCAGGTCCTTGCGTACTTGGATGAACGCGGCGGGACCTATGAAGTCCTCGTCGTAGATGACGGCAGTCGCGACCAGACCGCGCAGGCAGTCGAGTCGGTAGCCTATCGCTGCCCCCACGTGCGACTTATTCGGCTGACCAGCAACATGGGAAAGGGCGCGGCCGTTCGCCGTGGTATGCAGGCCGCGCGAGGCACGTATCAATTGTTTGTGGACGCGGATGGAGCCACGCCGATCGAAGAATTGGGACGACTGGAATCAGCCCTTCTGGCAGGAGCGGATCTCGCCATCGGGTCACGGGCGCTGGCAGCCCACGATCCCACCTTCACCGTCCGGGCACGGTGGCATCGTAGCCTGCTGGGAAATCTCTTCAACCACATCGTGCACCGCCTGGGCCTTCGCGATATTGCCGACACGCAATGCGGATTCAAGCTGTTTCGTCGATCAATCGCTCAAGACTTATTTTCGGTCGCCTGCGTCGATGGGTATGCGTTCGACTTGGAGCTGCTCTATGTCGCGCGCCAGCGCGGCTACCGGCTTGCGGAAATCCCCATCAATTGGATCGACCAGCCCGGCTCGAAAGTCCGCCCCTGGCGAGACGGGTTCGTCATGCTGCAAGAACTCCTGGCCATCCGGAGACGTGACTCGCAAGGGCTGTACGTGCCACGCGGCCGGCCCGCACCAAATGGCGTCGAACCGGCCTTAGCCTCCATCAAACCCACTCATTTCTAATAGGCATCCAGCCTATCATTCCCGCCGTCGCACGATCACCACCTTGGGATCGGCATAGACCGTCTTCCAGGTGTAGTGCGACTCCAAGGCCAGCGCCAGCGCGCTGCCCCGCTGGATGAGCCCCCAATCGACGGCATACCGATCCAACAACGCCAACTGAGGCGCGTCCTCACGATTCAGGTCCACATAGACCTGAAAGATCTGCCGGTCGCCGATCCGCCAGGCCGGCATGCGACCATCGATGAATATTTTCTCGCCGGGAAGGTGCCAGAGGAGAAACCCGCCATAGCTGTAGTCGTTATACAGCCTGGTTCCCACTTCCCCCCGATGGCTCCGAATCCATCGCACCGCCTCAATCGGATAGTCCGTCTGTTCAAGATACCCGTCCGGCGACGTTCCCGATAACCAGACATGCTCCAGATGTTCGGGCCCCAAGGCAGAGAGCGCACCGGCCGTTCCAAGGGTCAGCAGGAGCACCACCGCGGCCGCATGCGACTTCACAGCCGGCACCCGCCGAACTCAGGAGTCGACGGCAAGGGCGAGCAACTCCGCCACCAGCGGGAGGCTCACGATCAGGAACAGCGTGACGTTCCGCCAATGCCGTAGCGACGACCCTACGATGAGCACCAGCAGGGCCCATCGAACCGGTTCCACCCGGCGATACCATCCGACCATCAAGCACGCGAGCCCGGCCAGATACATCCCATAGGCCTTTCCGGCCCATCCCTGGAAGGACACCGGCTGCCATTCCCGCAACGTCTCGATCATGAACCGATCGGTCAGGGACTCATAAATCTCCTGGTAGAGCCGCCATCCATAGGGATTCAGTAAGGTGAGCGCCACCGCGATACCCAGCGCTATCGCACAGCGGCGAAGATCGTCCCAACTGAGCACCGGCTCATCAAATGGCACCGTAACCACGGACCACTCCGTACAGATTTTAATCAGCACGGAGAGGCACAACAACACACCGGACAGAAAAAGCCCCGCCGTAAACCCGCCATGCAAGTTCGCCCAGATCAGAAACAACGGCGGCAGGCCCCAAATCCATGCCCGCTGTCCATCCTGAATGTGACGCCACCCCCACAACAGCATCGCCACGCCGAGCAAGCTCACCAGTTGCGTACGTGCGCCAAGAAACGGCAAGGCCACCCAAAGGCTGGCCACTATGGCCGCCAATCGGTAGGTCCGAGGCACCCTGGCTTGCCATGCGGCCACCCACCAGGCCAGCGACGTCACGCCGCCGAAGAACAGGATCAGACCCAGGCCGCCCACCGGATCCATCACACGGTAGATCACCGCCAGCAGGCCGTCAGTCAACCAGGCATGCTCGATCCAATGCCAATCCGGCATGGTGTGGGAGTAGGGATCGGTCTCCGGCAACCGCCAGCCCTGGGCGATCAAATCCAGCCCGGCGCGCAGATGCCATCCCAAGTCCGGCTCTACCAACGGCTGCAGCGTGAGATTCAGAATGAAGCCAACCAGAAGACACTCGAGCAACAGAACGACCAGGCGCTGAGGGGCAGGATCCGTCACACGAACAGGCTCAGCAGGCATGATTCGGGATGGTCTGTGAGGAGGATCTGCCCACCAGTAGATTGCCGAGGACTAACCACTCCACCTGAGTCCGC
>JACOEF010000286.1 GCA_024998705.1 Nitrospira sp. | reverse complement strand
CGACAAGCCAAATACCAACAATGCAAAGGCGAGATAGATCATCGACACCGACTGCTCGAAGCGTATTGACAGCGCAACAACAACGATCAGTAAACCAACAGTTACCAGCCAGCTCCCAGGAAAGTTCGGAAGCTATATGCGCAGCCGATATAACGCTGAGCCGGTCAGAAAAAGAAAGAGGACCTCAGCGCACATCCCCGGCAACTGCGCAATGGGGAGGAAGGTATGCTCAGCCAAAAGCGCACTTGCGATGAGCAACAGAATCCATCGTTTCTGGATCGTTCGAAACAGCAGGCAGGCAACGGGAAACAGAAACAGGTATGCAAACCACTCCGCATGGATGGACCAGGCAGGATAATTCCAGACGAGATCTTTCGAAAACCAGCTACGCACCATCACAAGTTCGCCCGGCACATGTGCCATGGCAAACGTATGGCCATCATCTTCAAAATGCCCCGAATGAACGACCATCACTCCGATATACATCATGAGAGCGATCAAGGAGGCCATATGGACGGGCCACAATCTGGCGAGTCGCCGATAGACAAACTTAGGGTGACTCTTCAAGCTGTAGTGAGGAAAATACGTGTGGCTTAATATGAACCCGCTGAGAATAAAAAACATTGGAACTGCCAGATACCCATCATTTATCAACGGCATGAACGGTTCAACAATCGCGATAGGCTTGAGACCATCTCTGAAGTGATACAGGACAACCCACAATGCAGCAAAGAGGCGAACGCCGGTGAGCGCTTTGATGTCTTCGGGGATCACGGATGCCTCATACCTCACACCCTTGCGTAGTTAGCTGTAGCGATAATTCAAACAGGGGATGAGCGATGACCCGATTGACCTTGGAATGAGCAATAACGCTCTGAGCGACAATTCTCTTTGTAGAATATGGTCCCGAAGACTGGATCGATCATCCGCGGCGAGGTACCTGGCTGGTTGTGTGAAAGTTGCGAAACCACAGCACCGCAAACAGGCAGGCCCAGCTCCCTTGCGCCACATAGGCCATCAAACGTGCTGACGCCAGCCCGAGCGCTCCCCATTGCACGCACAGCCAGGTCATCACCAAGAACACTGTGGCCCATAACACATTCATGCCAAAGCCCAACCACATTCGATCCGACGCAGCAATCATATTGCCCGCAGGAACCTGCACCGCAACCACGGCACAGGTCACGAGCGAGACCACCAGCGTCGGCCAATCCTGCGCAAATGCTTCTCCATAGGCTCCCATAATCTGGCGGCTCAGTAACGAGCCGATGACGACGAATGGCACGGTGACCGCTGCGCTGATTTTGATGGAGACGCTCAGGAGTTTCGTTGAACGAGCAGCATCGTTGGCACCGATACGTTCAGACAATACCGGCATTACTGATTGGGCCAAAACATACGGTAACCAGAGCAGCGCACCAAACCACTGAGTGGCGACACTGTATGCGCCGACATGCTCAAAACCATTCGGCTGACGGACCAGCATGGCGGTGCAGGCCCAATCGATCGGATTGATCAGCAGACTCCCGAGCGTCGCGGGGACAGCAAATCGTCCAAGGAGCGGAAGTTCAGCAGTTGCCTGCCTCCAGGACACGATGGGAATCTGAAACCGAGCCGCCTCTTTCCGTGAGATAATCACATTTGCCAGGCAGCCACTCAGCTGGGCGATGATCATTCCCCAGATGGCTCCAGACAACTCTCCCAACAAGGCCCCGGCCACGACCAGAGGGAAATTCAAGAGTCCAGTCAGCGCATTGACCCATGCGATGTTCCGAAAGGATTCGAAACCGGATAACACACCGGTCTGCGCGCCGTTGATGGCGTTCAGCACGAGCAACAACGCACTGAGCTGAATATAGGGACTCAGCTCCGGAGCTGCGAGCGAATGTCGCGCCAACCACGGGGCAAAGGAAAATAATGCGACGCCAAGGGTAAGCCCCATGCCCCACGAGACGATATTCGAGAGGACAATAATTCTTCCGGCTTTGGCCGGATCTGTGTGGCGAAACTCCGCCACGAATTTTGCGGCGGTGGTACCCATCCCGAATCCGGCCAGTGTTCCGAACATCCCGATAGTGCTTTGCACGATATCAAGCTCTCCGTAGGTGGCCTTGCCGAGAATACGCGCCACGAGCAAAGCGGCCGCCAACGCCAGAATGCGGGACACTACGGAACCGGCCAGTGACCAGATGGAGCCATGGAGAAGCCGAACCGCAATCGGGGAGGATTGAACCCGATCCCAGAACTCCCGACACGGTTTTGGAAAGAACTTAGGAACATAGCGGGCGACAAAAGTCATTGGTACAACGCTCGAAACCACACGTTTTGTTCGGGGAGATCTTTGCAATCGTCGATCGGCCGGCCATCCACCGTCAGCGCCTCATACCCCTTGGAACGTATATACTCCAAGCAATCCGTCGCCTGCGGGAAGTAGTCCGTATAACATTCGACGATCAGATGTTTCGGCCGATAAGGACCATTGAAATTCAATCCTCGAAGCACGGACATCTCTGAGCCTTCGACATCAATCTTCAACAACGTGATCCCGGCAGGAGCAAGGCGCTCTAGCACTCGCTGTAAGACCTGCCCGCCAACCCAAAAGTGAGAGTCGCCCCCGTCGCGGTAGTCAACCTTGCTCACATGCGTGCCACCCAAGTTGCCGTTCGTGGGCACTTCGAAACAAAGCAGCGCATTTTCCTCGCACAGAGCGGTATTAACAATTTTCACCTTCATGGGCGGATTGAGCCGAAGATTGTCTTGAAGTTTGGCGAGTGCTACAAAGGAGCCATCGATAGCGATACACTCTACCCTCGGTAAGCTTCCAAGAACCGTGGTGTAAAGGCCAAAGTTACACCCGATGTCCAGGAAGACTCCGCCGTCGCGCATGATCGCTGTAGCCCGTGCGAGCGATTTTGGCTCGAAGGCACCTTCGAACGAGATTGTCCGTCCAATATAATCCGCCGGATTGATCTGGAGGCTAACCCCCAACTTGTTTCGTACGTACAATGTGCCATGAAACCAACTTGCCGCTATTCGTTGGAACGTCCATCCTTTCCCTCGGAAATGAGGAACGGCACGGCATCCTGCCAACAATATTCTCGTAGCCCAGCCCTCACCGCACCAGATTTCTTCCGACGGTTCCTGTGATCTATCTGCACGCATTTCGCCTGCACTCAGCTCCAGCGGATCTCTTTCGCACAAGGATCTACCCTGACACTCTGCACGAGAGGCAGCCCGAGGCATTGACTCAGTTGGTCGCCTGACGATCTTCAATCACCAATGCCCAATGGCAGGGAGTCCTAAGTTTGGCCCATCGGCCGGTTAACAAAATCCAAAGCGCCGTGCGCGTGGGGATATTCACTCGCATCGTATAATATCCGACCTCACCGCCGCTGGTTCGCACCCTTCCGGCTTCAGGACTGATTTCAGGAAACTCTTCGGCTACTCCGCTAATCCGCAGGCGCATCCTATACAGACGATGGCTTCGATAGCGGAGCGGGACGACAAACTCACCATATACCCGATGTCGACCTCGCCATGGTTCCACCTCGACTCGTGCGGCGCGCACGTTGTCCCGCGTAGGTTGGAGAACTGGTTCATCCGCACATCCGGATCTGATTGGCAGCCATATAGTCCCTGCGATGGCCCCTAATAAAGACAGGGCACTGAGCGCCACGCCCCATGTTATCCGCCGCTTCACTATTCCATGTGAACCGGCCTCCAAGTTGCTTCACCGGCACTTGCAGGCTTTGATGACTTCCGAGACAACCCGTTCCTGTTGCCGACCTGTAAGTTCAGGGAACATTGGCAGCGAGAGCACTTCTGCCGAGGCTCGCTCCGCAACTGGGAAATCACCGACGCAGAACCCCAGCCCCTCATAGGCTTTTGTGAGATGTAGGGCGGTGGGATAGTGAATGCCTGTGCCGATGCCCGCCTGATCCAACCGTTTCTGAAGTCCTGCTCGGTCTGCCACACGGACGACGTAGAGGTGGTAGACCGATCGAGACCCTTCCGGTTGATGCGGCAAGGTGAGCAGAGCTTCCGCTCCAGCAAATAGTTTGTGATAGCGCTCAGCGATCTCTCTGCGCTGCTCATTCCATGCCTTTAACCGGCCGAGTTTAACCCGTAAGAATCCCGCCTGGATGGCGTCCAGCCGCCCATTGTATCCTTCCATGTCATGGCAATACTTTTTGGATTGGCCATGGTCGCGCAAGAGACGGCAGATCTGTGCTATTGGCTCCTCGTTGGTGGTCACTGCTCCTGCTTCTCCACAAGCGCCCAGATTCTTGCCGGGATAAAAACTAAACGCGGCCGCATGCCCCATGGATCCGGCCGTGTGCCATTGGTGGTCTTTCTGAGAGAAGTATTCAGCGCCCTGTGCCTGGCAGGCATCTTCAACCACTTTAAGATTGAACTCATCGGCGAGAGCAAGGATTGGGTCCATGTCGGCCATCTGCCCATAGAGATGCACTGGAACGGCAGCCGCAACGGGCTTGCCAGATCTGTTGTGAAATGCTCGCTTTAATGTCGGATTCCAGGCACACTGCGTTTCCAGATACTGGCGCAACTTGACGGGATCAATCGTGTAGGTGCGTTCATCAATATCGACAAAGTCCGGGGTCCCCCCCGCTTGAGAAATGGCTTCAGTCGTAGCGATGAACGTATTCGGAACCGTCACCACAATGTCGCCCGGCCGAATTCCTGCTGCGATCAGCGCAAAACGCAAGGCGTCTGTGCCACTTCCTACCCCCACGCAAGCACGTGACTCACAAAACTGTGCAAAGTCCTGCTCAAATCCCTGAACCATGGGACCACCGATGAAACCCGCAGTGCTGAGCGCCTTCCGAAGAATTTGGACAAACTCTTCCTCAAGCCCCCGATGTACCGTCACGAGATCGAGAAACGGAATTTTTTCGTCACTCATGATTGCCTCTTGATTCAAGGTACCGTAATACTTTTCCCGGATTGCCCACGACAATGGCATTCGCTGGCACGTCTCTTGTCACCACACAACCGGCACCGATCAATGCGTTCTCTCCGATCACCACATTCGACAGAATAGTCGCGCCAGATCCGATCGATACCCCTCGTTTCACAAGTGTGACTTCAACTTTCCAATCGGCCTCCGTCTGCAGAGCGCCGGTGGCGCTGGTTGCGCGAGGCAAGGAGTCATTCACAAATGTGACGTTATGGCCGACAAACACCTCATCCTCAATGGTCACGCCTTCGCAAATGAACGTATGACTCGAAATCTTGCACCGTCTGCCGACTTTGGCGTTTTTCTGAATCTCGACAAACGCGCCGATCTTGGTTTCGTCCCCCACTTCGCAGCCGTAGAGATTGATGAACTTCGAAAACTTGACGTTGGTCCCAACCTTCACGTCCGGGGCAATACAGAGATGGCCGTTGGCCGGCGCCACACTGCCGTTTGAGACTACGCCAGATTGCACTTTCTTCCTTGGCGGCATCTCCGATGATCGGACGGTCCCTCGCTCGACCTTTCGTTTGGACGTCGTGCTGCTACTACGTGTTCTCAAAGTCTTTTTATTCATCCAAGGCTCCATGGGCGGTTGATTGGTTCACCGCAATGAGGCTAGGGGACATGCTTTGGACGCACAGAGACGGAGATGGTAACTGCCGGCATTTCTTATTTTGTCACGACTTCCATCCGGTCGCCGCGAGCCGTCACGCTATACCCATACATGTGATGCGGCATACTTTTCGCTTCAACCCCATTGAGCACCACTTGCTTCTCCGCGGTCTGGCCTAACATTGCGAAGGCCTTCTGGACCACGTGCTGCGGGGTGACACCAGCTCGAATCACCAAGACGAGAACATCGGCCAAACTCGCCAGGATTCCCATGGAAGCACTGGATAACACCGGTGGCGTGTTGATGAGAAGATAGTCAAAGTGCAGGCGCAGCTCGGACAATCGCGTTTTGAGTTGCTGGATTCTCGTCAATTCATTGTGCTCCCGCCCCATGCCACCGACGACCATGATCGAGCAGGGCACTTCATCAATGTTCGAGACGCAGTCCACCAGTGGCGCCTGGTTATCCAGCCACTCAATCAACCCCGCCTGAGCCGGCGCAGCCACATACCGCTGAAGACCAGGGCATCGGAAATCGCAATCGATGAGCAGGGTCTTTTTCCCAAGGTCACGGGCGATGGTATAGCCAAGGTTCGCGACCGTCGTGGTCTTGCCTTCGGATTTCACGGCACTGGTGACTTCAATGACCGTTGAGCCACGTGCTTCGGTGGACAAGACCAGTCGCGATGCGGCCATGCGATATTGTTCCGTCGCCACCGAGAGCGGCTGCCATTTCGCGACCAGATCGAGCTGTGGCGGGGCGCATTCCGCCCGATTGCCACCAGTCTGCCCCTGGCTCACGGAACGTTTGGCCCGCCCATTCGCACTTAACTGTGCACCCATAGCGGGGAAGAGAGGAATGGTT
>JACOEF010000054.1 GCA_024998705.1 Nitrospira sp. | reverse complement strand
GGCAACACGCCGCAATACTCCGACCTTGAGAAAATGTACGAGACCTATAAAGATCAGGGGTTCGAGATTCTGGCGTTCCCGGCCAATAACTTCGGCCAGCAGGAGCCTGGGACCAACGAAGAAATCAAGGGATTCTGCCTGACCAAGTACAGTGTCGGCTTCCCGCTCTTCAGCAAGATCAGCGTCAAAGGCAGTGACAAACACCCCCTCTATCAGTACCTGACCGAGCAGAGCCCGTTCCCCGGGGAAGTGGAATGGAACTTCCAGAAGTATCTCGTCGATCGCTCCGGCAAGGTCGTGGCGCGATATCACCATCGAACCAAACCAGTAGCGGACGAGGTGGTGAAAGACGTGGAGCGGTTCCTGGCGAAGCAGTAAGACCGGTCAGCTCTTCTTCACAAAACTGACATGTGCACGATACTCTTGGATGGCCGCACCCAATGCGGCCTTCCCAAGAGGGATATTCGCCTCCAAGGCATCCTCCACGGCCTGATCATCGATGATCACGTCATACTTATCCTGAAGATTGGTTCGAACCGCGGTGCCGTCCTTGAACGTGCGCGGCATATAGATTTCCGTCCACACTTCCTTCTCAACCAGACACACATCACAAAAACGCTCATACAAGAGCGCCAACTTCTCCACATCGGTCTCTTTCATGTACCTGCTCCCGGGTAAGACACCAGCACCGCGCGCGTAAAAGGCGGTGAGTGAAGGTAGACCAAGCGGCGGGGGATATTCAACGGGCCGGAGAATCGGAAGGCGCCGACGCCGGTGGCTGGTCGGTCACGACAAATCGCATCGTCCCGACCTGATTTACCGCGTGAAACGGTTGCTGCCCCAACGAGGTGATATAAATCTTGACCAGATACGTTCCTTGCGGCCATAGCTCCGACGGTTTCTTCAGCTCCAGGAAACCATACCGTTCGTGGCCCGGCACCTCCAGACTATCGGTCACGACGGCACGATCACCGGTTTTGCCGTCTGCGCCCACGGGAAACACCTGGGCGGCAAACTGCGCCGGGTCTTCAAGCGGAGCCACCTCAAAGACGATATAAACAGCCGGAGTATCCGGCAAGAACATCGTGGTTCCCGGAGCGATGGGCTTCAAGCGGGGATCCTGCGTATACCATCCCTTTCTCCCAAATGTGTCCCACTCCACTTCATAACCGCGCGCCATCTTGATCCAGGTGAAGAGCGATTGAGGAACGCCTTTCTGATGAACATCCATCGAAGGCGTTTCCGTCGGCTCGAACTCCGTGGTCACCTGTTCCTTCGGCACCATCAAGTCGCGTCCCTCGACAATCGCGGCGGAAAGTCCCAAACCAGACGCCACACACAGCAATGCGAGAAGGCCACAGACCACACCCCCTCCGCCACCGCTCACGGACAAGTTCGCGCTCGGCCCTGCGATCATAGGATTCATAACATTATCGTACTCACTGTGGAGAAGGGGGTCAACCGGCCTGCAGGGATTCAGTTTAACCCGCTGGAAGGCCTCCCCCCTCTGGTATAATCCCCCACAAGCCAACAGGCATCATATGGCTCAACATGCGTCCGTTGCCATCCACGCCACATGAACCAATCCCCTTCCGAACAGCAGACATTTCTCCCACTTCATAGACGTGAGCCTTCAGAGGATCCCGAGCGGTCGTCGGCGCCAGATGTCCGTGCGCAGAGCCGCCGATACGGCATTCGCGACGCAGCCTATCAGGCCGCCTCGCAGGGCGGCGGGGAAAATTATTTTTCGGCGCTGGCCCTGTTTCTCCATGCCTCTCCGTTTCACATCGGCATCCTGTCCGCGCTCCCCCAATTGGTCGGCGTGGTGGCGCAGCTCCTGTCGGTGAAACTGCTCCAATATCTCCGCATGCCCGCCCGGCTCTTAATCAGCGGTGGCTGGGCGCAAGCGCTCTGTTGGCTGCCGATTCTCTCACTTCCCCTGCTGATGCCTGAACATGGCCCTTGGCTCTTAATCGCCTGTGCCATGCTGTACTTTGCCTGTGGACATGCCACGGCCCCGGTGTGGAATAGCCTGCTGGTCGATGTCGTTGAGACGAGCAGCCGGGGCGCCTACTTTGCCCAGCGAGCCCGCGTGACCGCGCTGACGAGTTTTGTGGCCCTTGGGATTGCCGGAATGGTCCTGACGCTGGGCCAGAAATGGGAACTCAGCTGGATCGGGTTCCTCATTATTTTTCTGGGCGCGGCAGCCGCGCGAGTGGGAGCGACCCGCTGCCAAACCAGAATCGCTGAATTAGTACCGGTACATCAGATCGACGCCCCGCACGGATTCCGGCATTTCCTGGTGAAGAGCGCCACACCGGACTTCCGGCACTTCCTGCTGTTCTCCGGACTCATGCATTTCGCGGTGTTGATTTCAGGACCGTTCTTTGTCGTCTACCTGTTGCGCGATCTGCATTGGTCATATTTGCAATACGCAGGATGGATGGCCAGCAGTATCTCGGCGCAATTCCTCACCCTCGCGCCTTGGGGGCAGATCGGCGATCGGTATGGAAACAAGACCCTGCTCATGGTCACAGGTCTGGCGGTCCCGCTCCTACCGATGGGCTACCTGCTGAGTGAACTCTATCTGTTTCTGTTGACGGTGAACTTTTTCGGCGGGGTGATTTGGGCGGGGCTGTCGCTCGGACTCCAAAACTACGTCTTTGACTCGCTCCGTTCGCAGGAGCGCACACGAGGCGTCGCCCTGGCCAATGCTACAAACGCGATCGGCTGGGGCGTCGGGGCGTTGACCGGCAGCTGGCTGGCCACCATCCTCCCGGCCCAGGTCTCGCTCGGGTCCTGGGTACTGATCCCGGCATCCAACCTGCCGTTCCTGTTCTGCCTCTCCGGGGCGTTGCGATTATTGATTGCCCTGAGCCTTCTGAGAACGTTCGGCGAGCCACGCGAGATCGGAACGCCCCCACAACGGCATCTGATGTGGGAGCTGCCGCTGGTGAAACCGCTGGTGGCGCTGCTCCCCTGGAGAAATTCTCGCGTGACGCCATAACGGGTCACACCCGTGTACCGGGTTCGGCTACATCCCGGCCGGCTTATGCTCTCCTTCTTCCTGCTTAAGCTTATCGAAACCGCGATCCGCATTGCCCTTGACCTGCTCCAGCGACGGTTGGGCCATCGGTTTGGGTTTCTCACTCGCACAGCCGGTCACGAGCCCCCCTGCGGCAAGCAATCCCCCCAACAGTCCGACCACGCGCATCCCCGCCCCCACTCTGCCGTTCCTGTACTCCATGCCGCGCCCCCTTTTCGATAGGTCATCCATCGGCCCACCACTCTGATGAGGCATTATGGGATAGTGCCGTGCCGCGCTCAACATGAAAACGCCGCCGGGCGGACACGTTGACTGCCTCCGGCAAAGGCGTTATCCTCCG
>JACOEF010000532.1 GCA_024998705.1 Nitrospira sp. | reverse complement strand
CGATCTTAATCAAGCGGTTACGCCCGAGCACCAATTCGCCGACCAGATTCATCACGCTATCTAGCCGCTTCGTTTCCACGCGAATCGTGGCGTCTTCTTCCGCGGGTTTCGGCTGTTTTTCCTGTTTGTGGAGCGCTTGATCCAGCGCCCGTTCCGTAATGGCCTTGGCCTGTAGAAGAATTTCGCCCAATGGGGTCTTCGGCTCGGGCTGATGTTGTTGCGCGTTGAGCGCATCCAGCACCTGGTCCTTCGAGGCAAACCCTTCATTCACCAGAATCTCGCCCAGTGTCGGGGGCGGCGGAGCGACTGCCTCACTTGACGCTGCAAGGGCCTCCATTGAAGGCGCCGCGCTCGTTGCGACTGGTGCCGCAGAGGCGGCCTGGGAAGGTGCTGTGCCGCTGAGAATCGCATCCAACTTCGCCGCGATCACCTCAGTCGGAGTATGGTTGTCGGTTCCCGACTCTCGAATGTCGGCCATGATCGCTTTGATGACGTCGATGGTCTCAAGGATGACGCTGATGATCGTCGGACTGACAGCCATTTCGGCTTGGCGGAGTTTATTGAGAATATTTTCTCCGCGATGCGCGACGTCCACCAGGTGGTTGAATCCGAGGAAGCCGGCCGACCCCTTCATGCTATGCATGGCACGAAAGATTTCGTTCAGCAGATCCGTATTGTTCGGGTCGCTCTCGAGTGTGACGAACCGCTGATCCAAGACTTCCAACATCTCATTGGATTCAGTGAGAAAGTCGTTGAGGATCTCCTGCATTTCATCGCTCATAACCCACCTCAGTTAAAACCGAATTGCTTCAGAATTTCGTCGGCCAGATCCTGATTCATGGACGTGTTTTTGGTCGCTTCGAGTTGTTTCAGCATTTCGTTGGCTTTACCCTGATCATTTTTGGCCGCCTGTTTTTGATAGGGCCCGAAGACCACCACGAGTTGGAGTAACTTGTGCTCAACTTCATCCAAAATGGTGACGAGTTTATTCACACTCTGCGCCACCAGATCTTGGAACGACAGGGCGGTCATAATGTCGAGCAGGCGTTTATCATCCTTGTTGAGGTCTTGTGTAATTTTCTGCACCTGCTGGATGAGGTTCGGAGCGACGTTGGCCTGCTGAAGGGCGTGCGTCAGTTCCTTCAGCATCTTGCCGACGTGAACGTGGTTATCCTGGATGGACTCCACCTCCATCATGACCCGATGAGTTCCCTGCTCGGTTTGCGTCTTAAGATTCAGGAGGTGGGTCTGTGCCTGCGGGAGTTGTTCGGATGAGGCGCTGACCGGCACGCTGAATTCGGAGAGCGTCTTCATCGTGGTGTCGATAAAGCGTGCTAGTTCACCGAGTTCCTCATACAACTTGGTGTCCGGAGCCACTTCGGTCGGCTCCTCGTCATCCATCGCATCCTTGGCTTTTGCAGCCGGGCGTGATTGTGCCATCATGCTCCTCACCGGTTAGAGGCCGATTACTTGAAAATCTTGCTGATCTTCTCCTGCATCGTCTCGGCGGTGAACGGCTTGACGACGTAATTGCTGACGCCGGCCTGCACGGCCTCCATCAGATTTTCTTTCTGGGCTTCGGCCGTGACCATCAACACGGGGATTTTCTTCAACTTCTCGTCCGCGCGGATGGCGCGCAACATGTCGATTCCCATCATGACCGGCATGTTCCAATCAGAGACCACAAATCCGTACGTATCCGCCTTCAGCTTCGTGAGTGCTTCCTGACCGTTTTCCGCTTCTTCCAAATTATTGAAGCCGAGCTGCTTCAGGATATTCTTGACGATGCGTCGCATGGTGGACATGTCGTCGACGACGAGAATCTTCATATTCGGATCGGCTGGCATGACTCATCCTCCTTACGTTTTTTCATGAATGACGGAACGACCTGCATGAATGGTTTTGAATAACCCCGCTGTGTCGTGCAGGGTTTCTGAGAATCCGATCATTAAGTACCCTTTGGGGCGCAGGGCATCGCGGAGATCCGACACGATCTGTGCTTTCGCCTTGTCGTCGAAATAGATCAAGCAGTTGCGACAGAACACGATGTCCATGCCACGGATGAGTTTGAGTCTGGGGCGGTCATACAGATTGATGTTCATAAACCGGACCATGTCTTTCACTTGCGGGACGAGTGTGTGCTCTTCCTTTTTCCCGGTGAAATACTTGGCCAACATGGCCGGCGGAACTTTGCGCAGGGAATGAGAACTGTAGGTGGCTCCCCGAGCGATATTGAGGACGTTTTCACTGATGTCCGTCCCCAGAATATCGATGGTCCATCCCGCGAGCGGTGGGTAGTCGCGGAGGAGCAGCGCCAGCGTATAGGGTTCGTCACCGCTCGAGCAGGCCGCGCTCCAAATGCGCAGTTGTTTGGTGTCGGCATTGGTTTTCATGACTTCCGGAATCATGACCTTCATGAAACTCTCGAGCTGCGCCTCGTCGCGGAAAAAGTACGTCTCGTTCGTCGTAATGACCGTATAGAGTTCCGTAACCTCACGATCGCGGAAAGCATCAAAGCGCAGAAAATTCAAATACTTTTCGAAGGTCTCGCAGCGACAAGCTTTCAGTCTCGGCAAGAGGCGACTCTCAAGCAAATACGTTTTGTTGTCTTGAAAATGTATGCCCGTTTTCTCATAGATCAGATCCCGGAGTTGTTTGAAGGTGTCGGGTACCAGTTTGGGTTCCGGGAGGTCCAATTTTCTCGCCGTATTTCCGTCTGCCATGCGATGTCCTCTCTTGCTTGCCTGGAGGCGGTACGGTTGATCTGCTGCTCGCCGGTCGGATCCGGCGTCTCCACATCAGGCCAGCAGCCTCACTCCACCGAAGGGCAGATCAATGCTGCTGAGTTCGGCTATGCATCCATTCGTGAATATCACGCCGGAGAAATCGCCAGTGCTT
>JACOEF010000874.1 GCA_024998705.1 Nitrospira sp. | reverse complement strand
GCTCTGCTCCAGCATCGTCCCCCTGCACAAGATAACGGCTCAACAGCCCATGACGTATGCCCTGGTTATCGTTGGGGTTCAGTTCCAATAACGTTTCGCAATGTGCGATGGAATCCCGTTTCCGACCTAGAGCCCATAAACAATCGGCCAAGCCTTGGCACGCGCGCATGTAGGGTCTGGTTTCGATCATGCCCCAAAAGTGGCCGGTGTGTTCGCGAAAAAAGGCCTCTCCAAGACTACGCCGCCCGGCATCAACCCCCTGCTGATAGAAGGTACGGGCGTCCTCTGCTGACCGAGCCTCTGTTTCCGCCAACACATTGTAGGCATCCGCACAGTCGGGAAAAATCTCCAGCGCCTGGCGGGCAAGCGCGGCAGCTTGTCGATCGGTCTTCGCTTCCCATGCCTGGTAGATTAACTCCTGCGCCTGTTCAGCTGGTCCCTGCGCCCGAGAGCGTGGAATCCGTTCACCCTCCTTCTCCATTAGACGCTGCATGAACCGCTCGGCATCCTCCAGACTCTCAAACGCTTGTTCCCGCATGATTCGACTGAGATCAGCCATGACCCCTTCCGCGCCGCTTCGGTTCCGTAGCGGCGGCGTTGCCGGGGTCTTTTTCGATGCGGCCCGTTTGCCCGTGCGCTTCTGAGTCATGCTCCTACTCTCCGATGAATCATGTTGCCATTGCCTTTCTGAGAACGCAACGCTTCTGACTCCCCTCGCCTAGATCAGAGCCCCACACATCACCCGGCCACCACCACCCTCAAAAAATCGTAGCCAGATATTCGATCAGCAACAGAACCCCGGTGCCGCCGGTCGGCAACACAATGGCCCCGAACAACGGATGCTGGGTGAACGGCAGAAAAGCGCCATCCTGGTTGTGCTCGATCAGAGCCACCATGCGTTCGATCTGTGTTGCTGGCTCTGACTCAGCCGGTAACCCGGTCGCTTTCACTCTCAGTTGCACGATGGCGGCGCGCTTCGCCTCCTCGGCCGATCGGCGCAGATAGACCGCG
>JACOEF010000873.1 GCA_024998705.1 Nitrospira sp. | reverse complement strand
ATTTTCGCGAGCCTCGGACCGCAACCGACCGTACAGTGTCTTGGCTTGGCTCTTGGAGTCCGCCCGGAACCATTTCTCCCGGCCATTCACATACAGGCGGACCCACCAACCGCCTTGCTTAAACACCACCCCACGGTCTTTACCGTTTCGCCTTGCCATCGGGCTTTCCCTTTCGGTTTTTCATGTCGGAATCCGCCGTTGTGCCAGTCCTACCTACTGAGGCTTTTTGTTTCTTCGGTAGATGTTTCTCTCGCCATTTACGAGTGGCCACTCGTGTCTGGCACCGAGGACCGCAGTATGTTTGATCAAACCGAATCGCTAAGTAAATCCGTTGGCATTCTGGGCAACGGCGAATTCGCCCGGAATAGTCGACCAATAAATGGGCGAACCGATATTCAAACTCCTTCACTTTTCGCTTTGTGGCAACAAACACATTCCCTTTTCGTTCGTGGTCCGCGCCAGGCAGTGTGACAATGATGGAGAATTGAGGGAACGTGAAGGCAGTCACTGCCTTTGCCCATAAGTTTTCCAGGCTGTGGAGGACCATGGTCTGAACCTCCTTGGCCTCTGCGCTGCTTGGAATAGTGCCACGAAACCTCTCTCCTGGGATAGATTGGACGCTCCACCCTCCTTCTGTCGCGATTTCCTCCCCATGGCGATTCGCGACGTCATCCACAAAGCTGGCCACCTCGAAAGCCAGGACCATCCATTCACTTGGCGTGAGAGCTTCTAGGTCGGTCTGGATAAACTTCAAGAGCCAGCCGACTTCGCCGTCTGCTGTGGTGAGAATCCGCTCTCTGGCCTTCTTCATCTCGCCGTAGAACTGCTCAAAAATTGCGGCACGGTCTATGGTCATCTGACCTCTCCTTCTGTAGCTGGCTTCGGCAGCTTCATCACTCCACCCCATTTCATATGAAAAAACTGGAGGTGAACGAGGCACCTTGGGACTGAAAACTCTTGGGGAGTGTACCTCGTCAATGGTAATGCATGT
>JACOEF010000872.1 GCA_024998705.1 Nitrospira sp. | reverse complement strand
TCACCCGCGGAATGAGCAGCGTCGCCAGAATCGCCAGGATCACCACGACGATCATGACCTCGATGAAGGAGAATCCCTCGCACGATCTCAGTCGATGGAGTTGAGTGCCACGAGAATCGGGCACCATCCCGTTACGACGGTCGCTTGAACTGGTCAGATCGTGATGCCATTCCATATGCACGTGGCTCCTTCTATCGAGAGAACCTGAGGATCTTGTTCTCCTCACGCTCAATGACGAGCAGGAATTGTAGCAGGAACGCGTCCCTCACTGTAGCCCAATTTCTGCCGACCATTCTACCGCGCATCGACATTGAGCTCTTCCCCGGAAACGTCATCACACCCGTCTCTTCCCCTGCCGTCAGGGCCGCGCAACCTGAAAGAGCATGACGCCGGGCTTCAGCTGCGCGCGGGGAAGCACGCTCTGGTGCATGCGAAAGGTCGGCAACGATGACACCGGCGTAATGGCCTGGACTTGCATTCCGGCAGCCCGACATCCGTCTGCGACCGTCGCAGGACCCACAATGAACGCCACGGCACCGGGCATGAGCTGCCTGGCAAGTTGCTGCATCCGTGCAACCACCGCATCCGGTTTGTCATAGTGACTGAACGGCGTCCACTCGTAGGCGAGATCGTATGTCTCATTGTTGAGATCGCCCCTCTCGTTGGCGCGGACGAGTATGCGCACACGGGAGAGCCAATCCAGTCGTTGCGTGCGGACCCACAGGTTCCATAACATCTGCGCCTGCCGCTGCGCGAAAGCCGGGTGATCGTACAGCACGGTGTAGGCGCGGGGGCGGTCGCTCGCGATACAGGTGGTCATCGCCGCGTCGAACCCGCTGATCAACTGTTTCCCTGCCCGCCCTACCTGCGCGGCCAACGGGCGATCCTGCTCGATGAGGTCTTGCAGATAGTCCGCCACGAACGGCTGCGTCGGTAACTCACCAATCTCACGTTCATCGTCCGGATAGAGCAGGACCGCACCGAACGCTTCTTCCGGACTCACCACCGGCGCAGCCCCTCCGAACACAGCGGTCCAATCGATGCTGGGCCGCGCAGCGCCGACCAGAGGCGGCTCGGTGACAGACGCCCAGCTGCGGCCCAACGGGAGCACCCGGCGGGTGCCTCGATCCACCAACAGGAGCTGCTCCTGCTCAACCGCTACTCCACGTTCGCAGGGCGCCATGCCGCGCCGGTCGAACGGTTGATAGGATAACCCCGCCGGATCATCCCACCAGGTGGCTTTCAAGATCCGTGGTCCTTGAATCGTCACGCAGAGCTTTCGGGCCGCATCGACATGCCGTCTTGGCGCATCCGATACCGGGAGCCAGGTCACCATGTGCGACCGGGGAGGATCCATGAACAGAGGAAAGGGATCACCTCCGCCCGGGGTCTGCGGGGAGAAAAAATTGCTGAACAACCGGTAGGCCGCCTCCGACGGATATGTGGGGATGCCTCGGTACCGCAGCGCTCGTGGCGCGGGTTTTGTCCGGTTCTGGTCGTCATACAGCCCGCGGATCAATTCAAACAGCGCCGAGCCTGTGCCGGGCAACAACGAGAGAAAGAGCTCCACCACCGGGAGAAAGTCGATCTCCTCCCAATGCATGGCTCCCATGCAGGCCATGAATTGCTTGGTGTCGAACGTCCCGTCCGGCAGGACATAGATCGCATCCTTTCGGTGCCGGATCGTGGCGATCCCCTTCGCCCCGATGGTCATGTCCTGATCGTTGTAGAAAAACCGGACTTCCTCCAACGGAACCCGCATCGCCTGCGCCGCCATACCACGAAGATCGTCCGCCCTGAGTCGCTGCCAGCCAGGCTTGCGCGACAAGTCCAGGGTCATGGCATTCACCAGGCCGCTGGGGGTCAGTCCCACCCAGGCCCCCCAGTCGAGATGCACCCTGGCCCGCAGGAGGCGCAGTGTCCCGTCGATGGGCCCCCATTCACATTCATGCAAGGGATGACCATCCGGATCGGTCGCGCAAATCCTGCGACCATGGCTTCCATAGACGACGAGATGGCCGGTTGGTTGCTGCGAGACGGATCCTGCCACGGCCAGCAGGTGCGGCAGGTCCGTCAGATTGGAGGGAAAGGTGAGCGTACCCGGACGCCGGAGAATCTCGTGTACCAAGGAATCAGGCGGCATTTAC
>JACOEF010000871.1 GCA_024998705.1 Nitrospira sp. | reverse complement strand
TCCTCGCGCGGGTCATCCATTGCAACAGCCCACGCGCCTCCGGTCCCTTCGTCGGGGTGAACTGCACAGCCATTCCAAAGGAGCTCTTTGAGAGCGAGCTGTTCGGACACGAACGGGGCGCCTTCACCGGCGCCCATCAGCGCAAACGCGGGCGGCTGGAGAAAGCCGAAGGCGGCACGTTGTTTCTGGACGAAATCGGCGACCTGGATCCGGCCATGCAAGCGAAGCTGCTTCGCGGGCTGCAGGAACGCACGTTCAGGCGCGTCGGCGGCACGGAAGACCTGTCCGTGGACTTTCGTTTGATGACCGCCACCAATCGCGACCTCAAGAAAGACACGGTGCGCGGCACCTTCCGGGAAGATCTCTTCTTTCGTCTGAACGTGGTCACCTTCGAACTCCCGCCTCTGCGCGTGCGCACGGAGGACATTCTCCCGCTTTCCATGCAAGCCGTGCTGCGATTCGGCAAGGAGTTCGGCAAAGACGTCGTCGAGATTGAGCCTGAGGCGCAAGCCTTGCTCCAACGGTACCCCTATCCGGGCAACATTCGCGAACTCCAGAACATCATCGAGCGTGCCATGATTCTCTGCCACGACAAGACCTTGACCGCCGGCTGCCTGCCGCGTGAATTGCGCGAACAGGCCCCGCAGATCGCCGTAGCCATGGCGCAGGGCGAGCACCCCTCGCTTCGCATTGAAATGGTGCTAGGACAACAGACGCTGGCGGATATCGAATCGGCCCTGATCGAAGAAGTCGTGCGTCTCTCGGATCACAACAAGACGCTGGCCGCCAAACATCTTGGATTGACACGATTCGCCCTGGATCGACGCCTCAAGAAGCAAATGGAACAGGCCTGAGCCGGCAGGCGGGAGGAGTGCATTCCGGGGTTGAACCGCGTCATTCAGGGGCGGATAATGGGCACATGAATCAGGCAGACGATGGCCCCCAAGCATAATAGCTGGATACTCCCAGGCATCGTCGGGTTGACCTGCGGCCTTTTTGCGCTCGACCTGTTCATGCCGCTCGGGGTCGCCATCGGCGCGCTCTACGCCGGAATCGTGCTGCTGGCCTCATTCTCCACGAATCCGCGTCTTCCGCTGCTCACCGCCGTATGCGCCACAGGGCTGCTCATTGTAGGAGCCGTGGGTGGGCCCCGCCTCAACAGCATTCCGCTGTGGGTGGGCGTCACCAATGCGTCCCTCGGTCTCGTCGTCGTGTGGATCTCGGCCGTGCTGCTGCGACAACGGCAGCGTGCGGAGATTCGACTACGCCAGGCGAAAGACGAACTGGAGGCGCGCGTCGCCGCCCGCACCAGCGAACTGGCTGACGCCAACCGCTCCCTGCTGCAAGAAGTCTCTGAACACGTCGAGACGGAACAGTCCCTGCGCGCCAGCGAACACGATCTGGCCACCCGTCGGCAGGAGTTGCGGGACCTGGCAGCCCGCCTCCTCACGGTCCAGGAGGAGGAACGCCGGCGCATCTCTCGGGACCTCCATGACGACATCAATCAACGATTAGCCATGCTCATCGTTCAAGCCGAATCGCTGGAGAGTAACCTCCCCCCCTCGGCCGACGACTGCAGCAAGGAACTGCGCTCGATCCAGGATCGGCTCACCGAGCTGTCGGACGATGTGCGCCATCTGGCCTATCAGTTTCACCCGTCGATTCTGGATGACCTGGGACTCACGGTCGCCTTACAGCGCCTGCTCGATGACTGTGCGGTCCGCGCCAACCTCCACGGCTCGTTCGAAGCGTCGCCGACGCCCCTGACCGTGCCGCAAACCGTTGCCACCTGTCTCTACCGTATTGCCCAGGAGAGCCTGGCGAATGTGCTGAAACATGCACAGGCGAACAAGGTGACGGTCTCCCTTGCCGCGACAGAAGAGGCCATCACGCTCACCGTGCAAGATGACGGAGTCGGGTTTGACACCCAGCAACTGGCGGACAGCCATCGCGGTCTTGGCCTGA
>JACOEF010000578.1 GCA_024998705.1 Nitrospira sp. | reverse complement strand
AGCTTTGTGAAACCCGCGGCTGCCGAAGAAAATACCTGCTTGCTTATTTTGGTGAACAGGCGCCTGATTATTGCGGCAACTGCGATAATTGCCTGAACAAACCTGAACTGCAGGAGCAAACAGTGATCGCACAGAAGATACTGAGTACCGTATACCGGCTGAACCAATCTTTCGGCATGCGTTATGTGGTGGACATACTGAAGGGTAGCCATGGCGAGAAGATCCGTGAAGAACACAAGAAATTATCAGTGTACGGTATTGGTAAAGAGGCGCCAAAAGAAGCGTGGCTGCATTATGTGAAGGAGCTGCTGTATTATGGTTACCTGCAGCAATCAGAAGGTGAATATCCTGTTTTGCAACTGACAGAAAAAAGTAACGGTGTATTGTTCAAGGGGGAGAAAGTGTTCCTGTCGGCACCTGTACAGGTGACCATTGCCAAAGAACCGGTGATCTACCAGCAACACGATTACGAAAAACCTTTGTTCGAAGACCTGAAAAAACTGCGCAACCGGATTGCCCATGAGGAGAATGTACCGGCCTACCTGATCTTCAGTGACAGCAGCTTACTTGACCTGGCTACCTATTTACCCGTTACCCGTACCGACCTGCCAAAGATCTCCGGATTTGGTGCGTTCAAAATTGAGAGATATGGGGAGGCTTTCCTGGAAAAAGTACAGGACTACTGTATCGAACATAAGATAAGCAGCCGGATGGAGCTGAAACAGCCCACGAGAACAAAACGGACACCGGTCAACCGAGAGCGCGCGTCAGATACCAAACGCATCAGTTACGAAATGTACCGGTCCGGCAGATCCGTACAGGAGATCGCTGAAGAAAGACAGCTGGCCGCCACTACGGTGGAATCTCATCTCAGTCATTACATCACAACGGGTGAACTGGATGTGAATGATTTTGTCTCTTCCGATAAACAGGAACTGATAGAAGCTGCGGCCAATCAATACGGGCGGCTGGGCTTAAAACAGATCAAGGACCAATTGCCGGACCATATCAGTTATTGTGATATACGAATGACCATTGCCGCAATGAATGGCCGCGACAAGTGAATGGGGCCGATCAATGTAGTGCCCAATCCAGTGCCCTTAGTTCCGCCCAGCTGTAGGCAGATCCCCTGACCATGAAGCCACAATGTCCGCCGTGTTCGGTTGTTTCCAGAAAAAGAAAGGGATGTTCGGCAATGATCTCTTCACACATACATTCCGGAGTAAGGAAGCTATCGTTCCTGGCCTGTACGATCAATGAAGGGATCCGTATGTTCTTCAGCAGGGGTTTTACGCTTGCCTGGCTGTAAAATTCATACGCATCGTTGAATCCATGCAAGGGTGCAGTGTACCGGTTGTCGAAATCAGCGAAATGTTTGATCTTCTCGTACCCTTCATAACTGATGAGATCGGGATAGATCTTTGATTTGGCTTTGATCTTTTCACCCAGTTTGCGCAGGAACCGGGAGCTGTATATCTTGTTAATGGATTGCGACAATATCTTAACGCTGCTCAAAAGGTCGCAGGGTACGGAAAAGCCGATCACTTTTTTTACCTGGGCGGGTACCTCATCCGGGAACTCGGCAACGGCGCGTAAACTCAGGCTGCCACCCATGCTGAACCCGATCAGCACGATCTCTTCATAACCATATTTCCGGATACTGTGATCGATCATGAGTCTGAGGTCACCTGCATAGCCATGGTGATAGAATCTTGGCAGACGATTCAGCTCACCACTGCAGCTGCGGCAGTTCCAGCCCAATGCATCAAAACCGTTTTGGGAAAACAGTTTGGCCATGCCGGTCACATAGTGGCGCGTGGAATCGCCTTCCAGTCCGTGGGTAATGATCACCAGTTTGTTATTGCCGGTGCGTTGCCAGTCAAGATCAACGAAATCCCCATCCGGCAGTTCCAGCCTTTCCCTTTCCCGATAAGTGAAATCCACTTTACGGAACAGGCTTGGGATAATGGTCTGCAGGTGGCCGTTGAATTGCCAGAACGGAGCTTTGAAAGCGGCTTGTGGAAGAATGGGCATGGGACGAAGGTAATTAATGAGTGACTGTTTTTTGGGTTGTCAAAAATTATTCCCATTCACTCATCCACTCATTCACTCATCCACTCATT
>JACOEF010000417.1 GCA_024998705.1 Nitrospira sp. | reverse complement strand
GGTTTGCCGCCTGTCGCCGGCAATACTCGTAACAGCTGGACAGGATGAGGTCGCCTGAAGGGCGAATCGTGCCACAGACTTGTCCCATAAGGAGCGCCCATTCGGCGACATGGGTCGCCAGTTGGACCGGCTCCAGTCCTTGAGTTCTGAATAGGTTCAGGGCAACCGTCGACAGCACGACCTTGAGGTAGGAGAGGGACGGCCCATAGCTGAAGACATATGCATGCTGCCCGGTGAACAACAACTGCAACCCTTCTCTGGCCCTCATTCCACGATGCCCGCAGTGTCCACAATGGAGGCATTCCAGACCGGTGCGTGCGTCATAGCCGGCGCGATAATCAGGTTCCATCAGTTGGCCACAATTGGCGATTGGGCAGAGCATCGTTCTGTTCTCCGTACAGAAACTGCTGTGTGAGGTCTTCTCATCGTTCCAAGCGTTACGCATGGGACGAGGTCGGGAGACGGCCAACTCTGTCCTGGCGCGTGCGCGTTGGCTCTGCGAGCGTCAATCGTTCGGCCTCCAGCCAGTCTTGACGGTCGTACCCGTCCTGCCTCCCTCGTTGCTGATAGAGCTCATAGGCCAGCTTCTCGATGCGTGTCCTGATTTCCTCGGTCGTCGTGTCCCTCTCGACCTGCTGTGGCGACCGCTCTGGACCCGATCGCGGTTGTGCCACCGTCTTCCCACTCATCGTGGACCGACTCGTTATCCGGTCGCTGTCTTCGATGGCCCGCATCCGTCGCTGTGTCATTACGAATCCTCCCTGTTGAAGTCGAGTGAGTGCGTCGCGTTCCGACACGTGAGTGTCACGTCAGAGATGCGTGTATGCATGGAATACCGAGTTGTGCTCGCAGCAGCTCCTGGACACGATGGTCCGCGAGCGGAGTCGGTCGACCTTGGCGAGCGTTTTGTGGGGAGAGCCCAACCACTACGTCTCGCACCGGTTCGACGACCGTCAGTACCGATGCCTGTGGGCAGAGATCGTTGAGTGCCCGAAGGGTATCGAATTCAGCGGTGCCCTGTTGCTCATCGCGAGAGTCTGAGCTCAGCAGGATGGCATCCGGCTGTATCTCTCTGAGCTCCGTGAGCGTGGAATGAAGGTCTCGAACGAGGACTGCGTGGTATCCATTGGTAGCCAGGCAATCAGCCAGTTTGAGACCGAACTGCAATTCAGGATCGACGATCATGACACGGGATCTGCCGGTCTGTTTGGTGTTGTGGATGGTAGCGCTCATGTGTCGGCCCCCCCCTCTCATCTCCCATACGAACCGTTGATATTCCGTCGATGCTCCGCTGCACACCTGCCGGGATCGAATTGGTGACAGGGTTGTGTGTGGACAGACGCGAGGGAAACCAGGTACTGGCAACGAGCGCGGGGTTGGAGGGAGATCGTTCCTTCCCGCGACAGGACATCCACCGCCATGAACACCTGGTTCCAGGTACAGGTGGGGAGCCGATAGGCCAGTGCATCCAGTGTGCAGGGGCCCTGCTGTTCCAGCTCTTGGATTATGAGGGTCGCTGTCTCATAGAGCTTGGTCATGTCTTCCCCTCTGCCCGGTCAGCGTCTGCGTTGTCGGGAGGGACCAATTCCACCATGCCGCCTGAGTATTTCGTCCGACCAATGGTGCGACTGGCCTCACAACCAGCACGCCGCGACGTGCTTATCTGTACCGGAAGAAGGTTCCGAGAAGCATAGCCTTTTACGCAATTTACGCGTCGCCGTTTTGTTGGCGGCGTGTGTCGACGTTTATGTTACGCAGGGAGTGTGTGGCGCGGGCACGGAGAGGCACTTACGGGAGGCTGAAGGCCTTCATTTGATGAGACGGTTTATGAGGCGATGTGCGATCGCATAATGCGTCAATTCGGTGTTGTTCTTTAGTTGCATTTTTTCGAGAATGCGTGCCCGATAGGTATTGATGGTGCTGATACCGACGCACAAATCATCCGCGATGTCTTTCAAGTGCTTCCCCACCGCGATTAAACACATGACCTGGTACTCGCGATCAGACAATTGCTCGTGCAGGGGTTTCTCCCAATCACTCTCCAGATTCTGCGCCAGGAGTTCCGCCACCGCTGTGCTCACGAATTTGCCGCCGCTCAGGATCTTTCGCAGCGCTTGCACGAGTTCGTTCGGTGCACTGTCTTTTGATAGGTAGCCGGCCGCACCCGCTTTCAACATCCGTAACGCCAGTTGGTCTTCCGGATAGCCGCTCAGGACAAGGACGGGGAGTTTCGGCCGGGCCAGCTTGAGCTCTTTGAGCGCGTCGAGCCCACTCTTCCCGGGCATGCCGACATCGATAATCACAACATCCCAACTGTGTTTCCCCACCTGCGCGATCATCTCTTCCGCGTTGTGCGCTTCGCCGAGGATGGCCCCATGGAACTGTTCGCTGAGAATTTGTTTGACACCCTGTCGGACGACGGCGTGATCGTCCACGATGAGAATTTTTGTCACGACACATTTCTCCTTCCGATAGTGCGACTGAGCGGGGCGGCGCGCAGTACCCTGTGGCGCCTTTGGGCGCCGGACCGACTATGGCTGATGAAGAGGAATCCGGACCCTCACCGTCGTGCCTCTGCCGGGACTCCATGAGAAGAGGGTTTCGCCTCCCAGCAGCAGGGCTCGTTCCCGCATTCCCACCAGGCCGAGGGAATGCGGGTTGGCCAATTCGGCATCGGTGACGCCACGTCCGTTGTCACGCACCTCTAGAACCAGGTTGCCGGCCTGCTCTTGAAGGGTGATATGGACGACGGATGCTTGAGCATGGCGAGCCACATTGGTGAGGATCTCCTGGAAAATTCTGAACATGGCCGTCGAGCCGGCGTGAGACAACGTGACCGTGCGTAGACAGACGTCGAGTGTGCATTGGATCCCTGTGCGTGTTTGAAATTCATGGGCCTGCCATTCGATGGCAAAGATGAGGCCGAGTTGGTCGAGGACTACAGGGCGTAATTCTGTGGCGATGCGTCGGACCGACTGGATCGTGCCGTCGACCAGCGTGGAAATCGACTCCAGCCTTGGTAGCATCGCAGGAGAGACGTCGGAGATCTGGTCGCGTAACAGGCAGAGTTCGAGCTTCACAGCGGTCAACGCTTGCCCCAACTCGTCATGGATCTCACGGGCAATAAAAATCCGTTCCTCCTCCCGCACCGATTCCAGCCGGGCGGTCAGCTTTCTGAGTTGATTGTGCGAGAAGGTCAGTTGTTGCTCGGCCCGTTTGCGTTCGGTGATGTCAAGAAACACCACCACGGCCCCTGTGATGCGGTCCTGTTCCAGGACAGGGAACGAAGAGTATTCGATCTGAAATGCCGTCCCGTCCTTGCGCCAGTAGACTTCATCATCGACCTTCTGGCCTTTGCCGTACTCGAGCGTCTCCTCGATGCGACAGTCCGCATGGGGGTATGTCGTGCCATCCTGGAATGAGTGATGGATACGCTCATGCATATCTTGGCCGAGGAGCTCGTCCGGGAGATATCCCAACATGCGCGCCGCGGCTGAATTGATGAATGTGCAGCGGCCTTGGCGGTCGATGCCATAAATCCCTTCCCCGGTGTACTCCAGCAGCAGCAACCAATCCTTGGCGAGTTGTTGTCGGGCTTCTTCGGCTCGCTGTCGATCCGTAATATCGGTTGCGATGCCGCACAAGGCGTAACAGCGATTCTGGGCATTGCGCAGGGGAAACTTGACGACGATGCTGGTATGGAGGCCGTCGTCATGGAGCGCCGATTCTTCGAATCGCATGGGTTCTCCGGTCTCTAAGACCTTGCGGTCGTTGTCGCGAAAGACGGCGGCTTGTTCAGGAGCGAAGATTTCCTCGTCGGTTTTGCCGACGAGACTCTCTGGGGACAGATGGGAAATGGTTTCAAATTGTCGATTCGCCTGGAGATAGCGTCCGGCGAGGTCTTTGATAAAAATCAGGGCTGGGCTATGGTCCATAATCGCCCTGAACCGTTCCTCGCTGTCTCGTAGCGCTTCCTCGGTTTGCCTGGCGGCCGTGATGTCGCGAAATACGGCGACGCCTCCCGTCAGCTGTCCGGTTTCATTCAACAGCGGCCGGGCACTGACACTGAGCCAGACCACTTCGTGACAATCCGGCCGACGGAGAGCGAGCAAAGTGTCGGTGACGGATTCTCCCCGGATCGCCTTTGCCAGCGGCAAATCTTCCGCCGGATAGGGGGTGATCTTGTCGGGGAGGAAGAGCGCGTAATGTTCGGACCATTTGTCGATGCCCACATCAGTTGGGCCGCTTCCCAGGATCCGTTCGGCGGCCTGGTTCCATACCTGGAACTCCCCCCGGTGGTTGGCCATCACCACGCCTTCAGCCATATTGTCCAGCACGGATTGAAGAAAATTCGTGTTTGCCCGGAATTGCTCCATCAGCCGCTTGCGTTCGACGGCGTATGTCAGGGCGCGGCTCAGGAGTGCTGCCGTGACTTGCCCTTTCACGAGGTAGTCCTGGGCTCCCGCCTGGATGAGCTGCAGTCCCAGTTCTTCATCTTCTAAGCCGGTCATCAGCACGATCGGAATTCCCTGCGCTGCCCTGTGCATCTTGACGAGCGTCTCCGCCCCTTGGCTGTCCGGCAACCAGAGATCCAGAAGAATGATGTCGAACGTGGCCTGAGTCAGGCATCGGATGCCGGCATCGAGCCGCTCGACATGCCTAAGGGTGAACCGGTCGGTACCGGTGTCCGCCAAGAGTTCCCGCAGCAGACGAGCGTCTCGGGCATTGTCTTCAACCAACAAGATATGTGTGGGACCGGTGCTCACCTGTTTCCGTTTTGTGGTGGGACCGGCAGCACGACGATCCCGAGCCAAAAATCTTCGATGGATCGCACCACTCGAATGAACTGATCCAGATCGACCGGCTTCGTGATATAGCAATTGGCGTGAAGGTTGTAGCTCTTCAGGACATCCTGTTCGTCGCCTGAGGTTGTCAGCACGACCACCGGAATGCGTTTGAGCGGCTCCTCGGCTTTGATTTGAGCCAACACCTCTCGACCGTCTTTGCGAGGCAGATTCAAGTCGAGCAGGATCAGGTGCGGGCGCTTCGCGTTGGCATAGGATCCCTGCCGGCGCAGATAGGTCAAGGCTTCCTCACCGTCTTTCAGCACGGTTAGATGGTTTACCACCTTGGCTTCCTTCAACGCTTCCATTGTCAGCCGAACATCTCCGGGGTTATCCTCAATCAGTAGAATCTCGATGGGCTTGACCAACTCAGGTGCCATAGAACTACTGCTCCTTCCTTCCGTTAGCGATTGAGCATCTGCGTCGATGGGGCTGGTGCTTCATCGCGCAGGGTGAAATAAAACGTCGCTCCCTTGCCGAGTTCGGATTCCACCCACATACGTCCGCCATGCCGTTCGACGATTCTCTTGCAAATGGCCAGGCCGATGCCGGTCCCCGGGTACTCTTCTCTCGTGTGGAGCCGCTGGAAAATGACAAAAATCCGATCCGCATATTGTGGATCGATGCC
>JACOEF010000870.1 GCA_024998705.1 Nitrospira sp. | reverse complement strand
GGTCGTCACAATCGATCGCTTCTTTCCCTCAAGCAAGACCTGCTCGGCGTGCCGGCATGTGCTGGATACATTACCCTTGGCGGTCCGGGCCTGGACCTGCCCCACCTGTGGGACAGCTCATGACCGGGATCTCAATGCGGCGAAGAACCTTGTGGCGGCCGGGCAGGCCGCAGCTGCGCATGGAGCTGGGAGTAGCCCTCGTCGCCTCGCGCGACGAGGCACCCGGCGTCGAAGTGCGAACCACCCTGACAGATCACCCGTCTGAGCAGGAATCCTCGGCTTTCAGGCCGGG
>JACOEF010000437.1 GCA_024998705.1 Nitrospira sp. | reverse complement strand
AGGGTATAGTCGTTGGCCCCGAGTTCGACCCGTGCCACGTCGGACAGGCGTACGACTTCGCCGCCGGCTCCGATCTTCAGCACGACGTTGCCGAACTCTTGGGCTGTACGCAGGCGGCCTTGGGCATTGATGGAGATGAGGAAGCCGGTGCCTTGTGCGATCGGTTCCGCGCCAAGCTGCCCGGCCGAGACCTGGATGTTTTGTTCCCGAACAGCGGCGACGACGTCGCCGGCGGTCATCCCGCGAGACGCGATCTTGTCCGGATTGAGCCAGATGCGCATGGCGTAGTCGCCGCTGCCGAAGATTTGCACCTGGCCGACCCCGGGCAAGCGAGCCAGTTCATCTTTGATTTTGATGTTCGCATAGTTGCGAAGGTAGAGCGCGTCGTATTTCCCATCCGGCGAAAGCAGCTGGACCATCACCAGCAAGGTCGGCGACTGCTTCTGCGTCGTGACGCCGAGGCTCACCACTTCCGACGGCAGCCGCGACAGCGCCTGGCTGACGCGGTTCTGTACCTGCACCTGGGCGGCGTCGGGATCGGTGCCGGGCCGGAATGTGACCGTCATCTGCAACACGCCGTCGGAACCGGCGACCGACTTCATGTACATCATGTTCTCGACGCCGTTGATCTGTTCTTCCAGCGGCGTCGAGACGGTTTCGGCAATCACCTTGGGGTTCGCACCCGGATAGATCGCGCGTACGATGACCGCGGGTGGGACCACTTCGGGGTACTCGCTGATCGGCAAAATGGGGATGGCGATCAACCCGGCGGCGAAGATGACGATGGAAAGTACTGCGGCAAAGATCGGTCGATCGATGAAGAATTTTGAAAAGTCCACAGCCTTGGCTCCTTATTTCTCAGCCATGGCTGCCGGCGCGGCCGTTGCCGACGGCTTGTCCATCCGAACCTCGGCGGGTATGACCGGCATACCGGGATAAAATATTTTCTGCAGGCCGACCACGACAATCCTGTCGCCCGGCGAGAGACCGGACCGGACCACGCGTAATCCATCGACCATGCCCCCCGGCACGATGTCCTTGCGCTGGGCTTTCCCGTCTTCGTCGACCGCATACACGTATTTGCGATCCTGATCCGTGAGAATAGCCTTCTCGTCGATCAAGAGCGCCTGTGCCTTCTGGCCGCTGACGAACTGCACGCGGGCATAGAGGCCGGGGGTAAAGATGCGGTCGGGATTGGGAAGTACGGCGCGAGCACGCACCGTTCCGAGGGTGGGATTCACTTGAGTGTCGAGAAAGTCGACCGTCCCCGTATGCGGATAACCGATCTCGTTGGCGAGGCCGACGTGCACGGCATTGTCCTGTGCCGTGCGCTCGCGGTTGCGCTCCTGTTCCCTGTAGCGCAAATAACTGTTTTCGTCGGCATCGAAATAGACGTACATCGGATCTTGCGACACCAGCGTCGTCAGCAGGGTTTCGTCGGCGGTCGCTAGATTGCCGACCGTCAGGAGGGCCCGGCTCGCGCGTCCGGAGACCGGTGCGCGGACTTCGGTGAAGGACAGGTTGAGCTTGGCAGTGGCCACCGCTGCCTCGGCGGCCTGGACGTCTGCCGCACTCTGCGCCTGCGCGGCACGACGCAAGTCGAGCTCTTCATGCGAGATGGCGTTATCCTCGATGAGTGACTGGGCGCGTTTGTTACGGATCGTCTCCAGCTGTTGCGCCACGCGCGCGCGTGCCAGTTGTGCCTGAGCATTCTCCAAGGCCGCGCGGTAGGGGCGAGGGTCGATCAGAAACATCAAATCGCCCCGTTTCACATCCTGCCCTTCCTTGTAGGCCACTCGTTGTACGTAGCCGCTGGCCCGCGGTCGCAATTCAACCGTATCGATCGCGGTGATGCGGCCCGTGTATTCGTCCCATTGTTGGACCGGCTTCGAGATCACCTGCGCGACCCCGACCTCAGGGGGCGGCGGTTGGCCGCCGCTGCTGGCCTGTTCGTTGTTGCAGCTCGTCACGGTCAGCAGTAACGCGAGGAGCCATGGGCTATATCGGAACATGATCATGGTGTACCTACTGGGAATCTTTTTCGTGAACGAAATCTCGATGTCTGGGGCGACAGTTTCAGTCTCACAGAGCCTGTGGCCGAAAGTGTTTCTTCATGACCCTCATGTAGCGCAGTATCCGGCAAGACGTGAAATATAGTCAATATATGAATTATCAAACTATGAATAAATTATCGTTGAATGTTGTCTTTGTTTGAAGTACCGTATGGATCACGATGAGACATATCAGAAGAGTCCAGCCCTCCAAGGACAGGAAGAAGTCAGCCGTCTCTCCCTGCATCTCCAAGTTACCACGGCATCGGTTGGTTGAACTCTTGTGGAGTTTTGCCCCGGCCTATCAGCGGTGGTCGGAGTCGCTATTGGTGGAGAAAGGATTGTCGCCTCAGCGGTTGCGCATTCTCGGCTCAATCCATGAGCGTGGCCCGAGGATCATGAGTGAGCTCAAGAAGGAGCTTGGCGTGACGGCGACGAACGTGACGGCGCTCGTCGATTCGCTCGAGAAAGACGGATTGGTCGTGCGGAGGCGCCATCCCACGGATCGCCGGGCCACCGTGATCGAACTCTCGGATAAGGTCATGACCGAGCTCTCCCCGCGCTGTACGGAATATAAAGAGCAGGTGGCGGAACTATTCTCCGACCTGAGCGATCAGGAATGTAAAGCGTTTGTGAAGACGCTGGAGAAACTGTGGAGTCGATTGCAGGGGTAAGAATGTCAAATGGTCTCAACGACCGCCGCCATTCCACAACTCAGCTCCGACGATCCCATTGACGACGAACTCTCCGATTGGATTCACTTCAGAGCGCACTAGACCATGGCACGCGTGACAGTTATCAAAGGTAGCGGGAACGTGTTTGGAGACTTGGGTTTCTCCGAGGAGAAGTCTGCGGAGTTGATTCTGAAAAGCAACCTGCTGCAGGCCGTTCAGGATACCATCAAAAGCCGGGGATGGAAGCAAGTAGAAGCGGCGGGTCAGTTGGGGATTGATCAAGCCAAAGTATCAAAGCTCCTAGCCGGACAGATGGCAGGATTTTCCATTGAACGCCTCGTGCATTTTCTGTCCCTTTTGGGTCAGGATGTCGTCGTGACGGTCCGCGAGGCCCCTCGTGGGAGACAGCGCGGGACAGTGAGAGCGAAGATTCTCAATAGCCTCGAAAAAAAGGTTGCCACGTAACAGGCTGATTGTTCTTCGCGCGCGGTATTCAACTCGCTTCTCTTTTGTGCTGACCAGTTTGAAGCCCTCGAAATAAATCCCGACACCACCTATAGCCTATTCCGCTTGTCCGAGAAACTCACTTGCCTCGTAGGAGAGGTTACACGAGGAGGTTTATGTAAAGTCGCAATGGCTTCTAATTTTATCCCAAATTTTGATCAGGGATGGAGAAGAGCTGCCGCTTTTAAGGACAAGCT
>JACOEF010000349.1 GCA_024998705.1 Nitrospira sp. | reverse complement strand
GAGGGGATTCAGAAGGTCAACTTGATTTGATCCCAACCTGCAGGGTAGATTCCTCCGTCCAGGCCGATGCGTTCGTATCGGTCTGGACGGAGCGACATCGTCGGTCATTCCTACTGTGAATGTGGATGCACGATGCTAAGTACGCATCTTCAACGATGCCCGGAGTTCTTGGCGGGCGATCACACCAGGTTGCGGGAATTGCTGCACCCGGCAAAGGCATCGCTCGCGCTTGGATATAGCCTGGCTCATGGATTGCTCGACCCGGGTCAGCAGTCCCTCTGGCATCGCCTCAAATCCTCCGAGGTGTATTACTTCATTGCCGGCCATGGGGTGATGCAGGTGGAGGAGGAGTCGGTTGCTGTTCAGGCGGGTTCCGTGATCTATGTGCCGCCGGGAGCCAAGCAATCGTTAGTGAACCATGGAACCGCCCCGATTGAGTTTCTCTGCCTGGTCGATCCAGCCTGGACCGCGGAGGATGAGGCCGTTGGTGAATAGTCGAGAGGAGATTTGCACGTGAACGCGAAAATCGCAGTCTTGGCCGGAGACGGAGTCGGCCGCGAAATTGTCCCTGAAGCGGTCAAGGTGTTAAAGGTTGTCGCTGCACGCCACGGGCATACGTTTGAATTTACCCCCGGCGATGTTGGCGGCCATGCGATCGATAAAGTCGGTGTGCCGCTTCCGGCTGAGACGCTCGCCATCGCCAAGCATAGCGATGCCGTATTGCTTGGTGCTGTCGGTGGACCGAAATGGGAAGGATTGGAATATAGCCTTCGCCCCGAGCGAGCCCTGCTGGGACTGCGCGAGCAGCTCGGGCTCTATGCCAATCTGCGTCCGGCGAAACTGTATCCCATGCTCGCCGATGCCTCCACGTTGCGACGTGAGGTGATCGAAGGCATCGATATGCTCGTCATCCGGGAGCTCACCGGAGGGATTTATTTCGGCAAACCGAAGGGCATTGAAAAACTGTCCGGCGGTGGCGAACGTGGATTCAACACGGAGGTCTACACGACCGAAGAAATCCGTCGCATTGCGGTCGTGGCCTTTGACGCCGCCCGCAAGCGCCGCAAAAAGGTCACTTCCGTGGATAAGGCCAATGTGCTGGAGTCCTCGGAGTTGTGGCGGCGGGTGGTCACGGACGTTCATAAAGGGTATCCCGACGTGGCCTTGAGCCACATCTATGTCGACAATTGCGCGATGCAATTGGTGCGCAACCCGCGGCAGTTCGATGTGCTGCTGTGCAACAACATCTTCGGCGATATTCTCAGCGACGAAGCCGCGATGTTGACCGGATCGATCGGTATGTTGCCGTCTGCCAGTGTCGGCGCCAAGGTGGGGTTGTTCGAGCCCATCCATGGCAGCGCGCCGGATATTGCCGGCAAAAACATCGCCAATCCGATTGCCACGATCGCTTCTGCCGCAATGATGCTGTCCTATGCGTTTCAGCTCGATAGGGAAGCGGCGGCGATCGAGCAGGCCATCGTCAAGACGCTGGAACTCGGGGTCCGCACCAAGGATATTCATGCCGAAGGCATGCAGCTGGTCGGCACCGTGGAGATGGGTGATGCGATTGTGCGCAACCTTCCCTCGTAAATCATGACGACACGCACGACACAATCCGGAATCATCGAGACCCTGGCAGGCAACGGCGAGCCGGGGTATGCCGGGGACGGTGGACCTGCCGGTGCCGCCTCGCTCAACGAGCCGAAAGGTTTGTGCGTCGATGGAGAGGGCAACCTCTATATTGCCGATTCCGAAAACCATGTCGTGCGCCGCGTCGATCGGGCCACGGGTATTATTACGACCGTGGCAGGAGTCGGTCCGTCAGGGGCGACCGGGCCGGTCATGCCTGAACCGCCCGTGACGGCGAAGGCTGATGAGGACGAGGATCCCTTCGCCGACCATTCCGGCGATAGCACCAAGGCTTATACGCAGGTGACCGATCTGAGTGGCACGGTCCGGTATGTGACCGGAGGGCGCTTGACGGTCGAGCAGGATTCCGGCGATGGCGGTCCTGCTAGGCGAGCGCGACTCAATTTTCCCAGTGCCGTGGCCGTCGATCGCGCAGGCAATCTGTATATCGCCGATACGATGAACCACCGAGGGAGAAAGGTCGATTCGGCGACCGGGATCATTACCAACGTCGCCGGCACAGGCCAGGCACGGTATTCCGGTGATGGAGGACCGGCGGTGTCGGCCGCGATTAATGAACCGACCGGATTGGCTGTCAGCGACGAGGCGTTGTACATCGCGGATCAAAGCAACAACCGGGTGCGGCGGATCGATCTGGCGACCGGGGTCATTACCACGGTCGCCGGAGATGGAACGGCGGCCTATAGCGGAGACCAGGTCTCGGCCGTTCAAGCGAGTCTGGCCGGACCCAGCGGCGTGGCGTTAGACGGGGACGGTGTCCTCTATGTGGCGGATACCTTCAATAGCCGAATCCGATCTGTCGCTCCGGCCACGGGGCAGATTGCGACGGTAGCGGGAGACGGCGGGACCTATCGCTATCAGGGACCGGCTGAGCCCAGTTCGCCGAGTCTCTCCAGGCCCGCGGGAATTGCCGTCGGTTCTGATGGAAACGTGTATCTGACAGATTCAGACAGCCACTTGATTCGGGTGTGGAACGGACAGACGAAGACCATCTCGCGCCTGTCCGGTACCGGTGTTGCACAGTTCGGCGGGGATGGCGGCGATGGCTTGGAAGGAAGTCTCAGTTATCCATTTGGTGTAGCGGTCGATGCGGCCGGGACTGTCTATGTTGCGGATACCTTCAATCACCGCATCAGAGTTCTGACCACAATCGCATAAGGACAGTATCATGTTGAAGAAGAAACAGGCCTATACGGTGGCGATTCTCGGCGCAACCGGGGCCGTGGGAAAAGAAAGTCTGGAGATTCTGGAAGAACGCAACTTTCCAATCGAGACGTTGCGCCTGTTTTCGTCCAAACGATCGGCCGGCGACGTGTTGTCGTGTCAGGGCAAGGAGTACAAGGTGGAGGAGTTAACGGAGGCCTCCTCCTTTGCCGGCGTCGACATCGCGTTCGTGTCCGCGACTGATACCATCAGTAGGGACTACGGGGCACGG
>JACOEF010000869.1 GCA_024998705.1 Nitrospira sp. | reverse complement strand
TGCACCTGAATGGGCCCCGTTTCATGCGTTAGAAGATGATCCGGCAACGCCTGTGCATTTTCGTGACATTAACGATCCGAGCGATTACTCGTATCTGTGTCTGGCGAACCGGAGCAATCGGTTTCTCTCACGGATCGATTTAGCTGCGGTGACCTTGGCCTCGGCCGACCAGGTTGTGGATCAGCAGATTGCGAAGGGGGTGCAGTGGGTGCCCATTCAGGAAGCGTTGGCGCGGGCCGGGTCCATGAAAGATAAGGCTGTGGTGAAGGTGCTGCAAGAGGTCAAGGAAGCTGTCAG
>JACOEF010000026.1 GCA_024998705.1 Nitrospira sp. | reverse complement strand
CCTCGTTGTCACGCCCGGTCCTGGTCGTCAGGGTCAGTATTCCCCCTTCCGGCATCGCTTCGCGTGCATTGATCAGGAGGTTCACCAGGGCCTCCTTGACCTGCTCCGGGTCGACCTGAATCGAGGGCAGGGCGTTCGCAAATCGTTGCACGACTCGGATGCGTTCATGGCCACCCTGTGCGTGCCACTGTTTCAGCGCGGCGCGGACGATGTCCTCTGCACGTTCTACCTTGAAGTCCGGCGGCTTTTGCCTGGCATATCGGAGAAAGTCGTGCAGTCGGAGGGAAAGTTTGTCGACCTCATCGATGATGTAGCGGGCCATTTCCTGGCGGATTGGTTCTTCCTGCGGCCCCTCCAGCACGACTTGTGCGGAACTCCGGATAACGCCGAGGGGGTTCCGCAGATCGTGGGCGAGGGCGGCGAGCAGTTGTCCCACCGCCGCCAGCTTTTCCTGCCGGATGAGCTCATGGTGCTGTGACCGGATCGTCCGCAGGTTTTCCTCCAGCACCTCCCGCATGGCTGCGAAGCTCGTGGCCAGGTCCTCGATTTCATCACCGGTCTGATAGCTCGGCGAAAGCAATGGGGCGAGAGGGAGCGGTACGTTGCCGCTCTCCGGTAAGGCCAGTGTGAGGCGGAGGCCCTCCGCTTCACGCTGAAGCGCCACGATCGGCTTCACGATGCGGTAGCCGACGAGGAATCCGAAGGCAGAGAGCACGATGACCAGTCCAAAGCCGATCATGCCGACCGTCAGCAGCAGGGAATAGATCGGCGCATAGGTTTCCTCCGGCGCCTGCCGGATAAACGTATACCATCGGTTGCCGTCGAGACTCGACGGCGTCAGCGGATGTGTCAGCTGCACCGGCGCCGCCCCGACGATGGCATCGCGGCCGCCATGCGCGTCATCGTCCGCAACCAGCCACAGGGGGTGATCCAAGGTGAGTTGGTTCATCAAGGCCGATGGAATCAAATGCGCGGTGGGCGGCAGGACCGGGCAGATCAGCGGCGTGCCTTGCGTATCGAGCAACATGGCGTGACCGGTATTCCCGATGTGGATGGGCAGGATCATCTCGGTCAGGAGATTGCGGCGGATGACGAGGTCGACGACGCCGATGGGGACGCGGCGAGTGTCGTCCAGAATGGAGACGGCCACATGGAAGACCATGTCGTTGATCTGAGGATCGAACAGCACGTTGCTGACGTAGGATGTGCCGGGTGTGGCCTGCATGGCTTCACGCCACCAGACTGCCCCCGCTTGTTGTGGAGGCAGCTGCGGATCCGTTGACGCGACGACCAGGCCCTGTCCGTCGGCAATGGTGACACGCACATAGTGCCGGGACTCGCGCGCCCATTCGTCGAGGTAGCCTGTGGTGTTCTGGTCCGGCACGGGCGGGCTGCCGGCGTTCTGATGCGTCGATGACGGGCTGCGCGGTGTCGCGGCGGATGCGGAGCGGGCGCGCTGATTTGCGAGCAGGACCGGTTGGCGGACGTGTAAGGGGACGAGGGTGAGCCGGATGGCCCGACCGATTTCATTGTCGACTGCGGCCGCGAGGCGAATGGAGGTCGAGCGCGCGATCTCCTGAAAGCCTTCCCCGATGGCTTGTTTGAGGGTGGCGGTGCTGGAGCGGTAGGTCGCCCACAGCGCGACCATGCCGGGTACGATGCCGACAATCAGCAGCGCGACGAAAAACTTCCGCTGGAGTCCGCCGGTTCCTTGTGCGAGGCGCATCAGCCTGAGGGCAACGACAAGTTATGTTTGGCCATTCGATACCGCAGCGTGTTACGCGTGATTTTGAGCAGCCGGCTGGCTTCCGACACGTTGCCCCCGGTTTTTCGCATCTCCTCCTGGAGCATCGTCTTTTCAACTTCCTCAACGGAGAGTCCCAGCGCAAGGAGTGACGGTGTGCCGGCCGGTGCCGCCTCGGTTGGCGGCGGTGGGGTCTTGAGCGAGGCCGGCAGATGCTCGTGCGTAATTTCGCCCTGCTTGCAGGTGATGGTCAGCCATTCCACGACATTGTGCAGTTCCCGCACGTTGCCTGGCCAGGCGTATCGTTTGAGGATCGCGAGCGCCTCGGCGGTAATTACTTTGATTCGACTGCCGCGCTCCTGGCGGGCCTGGCCGAGAAACTGAGTCAGGATCGGCTCGATGTCCTCAGGCCGTTCGCGCAGAGGCGGCATCCGGAGTTGGTAGACGTTCAGGCGATAGTAGAGGTCCAAGCGGAACCGGCCGGCTTTGATGAGGTCTGGTAATTCCTGGTTGGTCGCGGCGATGACGCGGATATCGACTGCGACACTACGTACCCCGCCCAATGGTTCCACGACATGCTGTTCGAGGACGCGCAGGAGTTTGGCCTGGGCCGTCAAACTCAGTTCGCCGACTTCGTCCAGGAACAACGTGCCGCGATCCGCCATTTGAAAACGCCCCGGCTTGGACTTCTTCGCGTCGGTAAACGCGCCTTTCTCATAGCCGAAGAGTTCGGATTCCAGCAGGTGCTCGGGGATACCGGCGCAGTTCAGGGCTACCATCGGGCCTTGGGCGCGCGGGCTGACGAGGTGGATGGCGCGTGCGAGGAGATCCTTGCCCGTCCCGCTCTCGCCGGTGATGAGTACCGTGGCGTCGGTTTGCGCCACTTCCTTGGCGAGCCGCTTGACGAGTTCCATTTCTTTGGACACGCTGACGATCCGGTCGAAGCCGAACTGTTCATGCAGCCCTGCCCGGAGGATGCGGTTGTCCTGGGCGAGCCGGCGGACCTGCAGTGCGCGGGCAATCACGATCTTCAGCTCTTCATTGTCGACGGGTTTGGAGATGTAGTCGTAGGCGCCCTTCTGCATGGCCTCGACCGCCGACTTGACGGTGCCGTATCCGGTGACGATCAGCACCGGTACATCGGGCAGCTGTTGCCGGGCTGCCTCCAACACGTCCATGCCAGAGACACCGCCCAATTGGAGATCCGTGATGATCATGTCGAGGGAGTCGTGTTCCTGGATCATGCGGAGAGCATCGTCGCCCGAGCGGGCCAAGAGCAGTTGATAGCCGGCAGGTTTCAGCACCAGCTCGAAGAGCCGCCGCATTCGTTCTTCATCTTCGACGATCAGGAGGGTGGGGGCGTGCATGGCCTCGCAACGGGCTGAGGTGGGCCCTCACATCAGTGAGGACATGGGTCTGTAGCCTACCACTATCGGCCGGGGAGAAACAGTGGGTGGGGCTCAACGGGAATCGGCATTCGCCGGAGCGCCGGTTCGGAGTCGATCAGTAGAGGCGGCTTCGTTGGAGAGCGCCCAGGACAGATTGCGCTGGAGGCCCTGATATTTTGCGCGGCGGACGGGACTCTGTTTGAAGGTCGTGGCGAAGGTCTGTTCGTCCATCCTCGTCAAGGCCAGCAGCGACGGTGCGCTGGTGTGCGAGGAAGGTTGGAAGCCGGGTTCGCTGGTTGGACTGGCTTGGACGTTGTAGGGGCAGATGTCCAGGCAATCGTCGCAGCCGAAAATCCGGTTGCCCAATTTTCGCCGGAGGTCATCCGCGATCGGCGGTTCGGTACCGCGAAGTTCGATGGTCAGGTAGGAGATGCAGCGCCCGGCATCGACGACGTAGGGTTCGGTGATCGCACCCGTCGGACAGGCCTGAATGCAGAGCGTGCAGCTTCCACAGAGATCGGTTCCTGCTTCATCCGGCTCAAGCTCCAAGGTCGTCAGAATTTCTCCCAGGAGCAGCCAGGAGCCGAAGTCTGTCGAGACGAGGTTTGAATGTTTCCCGATCCAGCCGAGCCCCGCCTGCTGGGCCCAGGCCTTCTCCATGACCGGCCCTGTATCGACATAGGCCCGGTTGAGGCTCTCTGGCGCCAAGGTGCCGATGCGCTCGGAGAGTCGAGCCAATCTGTCACCAAGAATTGTGTGGTAGTCGAGTCCCCAGGCGTAACGGGCTATGCGCCCGTTTCCCGGGCGTTCGTCGGCCCGGTGATCCGTGTAATAGTTCATGCCGACGGAAATGATCGATCGGCAGCCGGGCAGCACTTGCGCAGGATCGGCTCGCCGTTGGGGATCACGGACCATCCACGCCATGGTGGCGTGGTAGCCACGTCTCAGCCATTCTTGCAGCCGGTCGAGCAGCTCGCCCGTCGAGGCCTGGTGATTCCGGTTCGTGACTGGGATCGCTTGCGTGGGCAGCAGGCTGATGCCCACGGCGTCGAACCCGATTTCTCGGGCGGCTTGTTTGATGGCGTTGGTCAGGGACGCGGACATTACGGCTTCGCGCACTCGAATCGCACCATGAATTGCCCGGTGCAATGGCCGGAATCACAGCGGGTACATTGACCGGTGATGCGAGTCTTCCAGTCCGTGCCTTTTTGATCGAAGGTGCAAAAGGTGCGGCCGGCTTTGGAGATGGTTGTCCACGGTTTGTCGGTTCCCGGGAAGCGGGCGATGACGCAGCCGGCCGGGATCGGCACCTGACATTGGTGAGTAGGGTCGCCCTTCGCCATGCCGAAACTACAGGATTGTTCGGTGGTCGCGGAGGAGTCAGGCGGCGCTTGGGCCTGCGCCTCGTCGAGAACAAGGCCCCATGCGAGGGCACCGCCGAGCAAGAGGGTGAGGATCGGACGATTCAGCCAAGACATGGTGGGGTAACTCCGGTAAAAGTCGGCATGGTACCACAGCGGTTGTTTCCGCAGCGAATCTTCCCCGGGGAACCTGGTCCACACAAGCCTTGGTCTCGCCGATTCTGTGCAAGGACTGTTCAAAAACCACCGCTGGTATGTGGGGGAAAGAATCCCGCCTGGCATAACCTAATGCCAGTACAGGGAAAGGCAAATGGCATGGTAGTTGCGTTGACGTGGGGTGTCGAGCGCCGTGCGGATAGGTGTGTAGTGCGCTCGAAGAGAATTCGGCATGAGGGGTTCTCTCCACTTTTTAATCTAGTTCCATCGGGTTGGACTATGGCGCAGGCAAAAATTCTGATCGTCGATGACGAAGTCGTCGTAGCTGAAGACATCAGGCGTCAACTGCGCGTGCTCGGGTATTTGGTCGTGGGCGTCGTGGCGTCCGGGGAGGATGCTGTGCGACTCGCCGGGGAGCATCGGCCCGATGTAGTGCTCATGGATATCAAGCTGAAGGGCATGATGGATGGGATCGACGCGGCCCGGACGATCCAGTCACAGTACGGCACGCCGGTGATATATCTGACGGCTTTTTCGGATGAGGAGACGCTGGACCGGGCGAGGGAAACCCTGCCGTTGGCCTATTTAATCAAGCCGTTTGTCAGTAGCGATTTGCGCGCTGCGCTGGAATTGGCGCTCTTTCGCCATCGAGTGTCGCGTATCGTCGAACAACGCGGGCGATGGTTGGATGCTGTCGTGCAGTCGATGGAAGATGCCGTCGTGACGGTCGATCTGCAGGGGAAGGTGACCATGCTCAACCCGGCGGCTGAAGGTCTGACCGGCTGGTTGCAGCCAGATGCCCTGGGGAAGGCGGTGCAGGACGTGATGGTGGTGTTGGACCCGGAGAGTCGAAGGCCGGTGCTGAATCCGGGGGTACAGATGTTATGCAAGGGCACATCTGCGGAGTTGAGCGGGCGCCCGTTTCTTCTCGTGAGTCGCAACGGGAGCGAGCGTCCGATCAGCGACAGCGCGGCCATGATCCGTGATGGCCGGGGAGACCCGTCAGGAGTCGTGCTGGTCTTTCGTCCTGCCGCGACATAGCCCTTCAGGCTTCCGCCATGTTCACGATGTGATCATCCGGTCATCAGGCATGAGTCATTTCGCCCTGCGCTCTGCTCGCACTGCGCGCATTCAATGAGTATACTAAATGAGTAGGGTTTGAAATGGCTCTTGATTTCGAGCGTCGGATTGGTCAAATGGTTTCAAGGTGTGGAGGCACTGATGCGCGTTGGTTCTGCAATCCCCCGGACGCCGCGTCCGTCCGAGAATCGTCACCTTATTCGGGTTGTGACCCCCACCGTTCTACTGCGATGCACAGGCTGCGATTTGTCGTGAGATTGGTTGTATTGGCATTCGGTTGCTTGCTGGCCCTGGTGGCAGAGCCGGTCGGGAGCGCGAGGGCTGGAGAGGTTGGGTCAGACCATCTGCTCCGGGCTCTTGTCGTGCACCCCGATCCTGAAGGTGGAGTTCGGGCAACGGCCACCCTGCTGTTTCCCGGTGGCCCTGCCGTCCTCCAGTCGATCCTGTCCGAGTACCGCAACTGGCCTGAACTCTTTGAAACCCAGATGCGGGTGGCGCAGGTTGAAGAGCGGGAGGGGCGGGTCCTCACGGATATCTATATTTCACATGCGCTCTTGCCCGGTGAACAGCGGCTACTTTGCGAATCGCAGGCATTGCCGGGCGGAGGGCTCATCACGCACCTCAAGGGGGGGGATTTCACGCGGTATCATCGGGAGTGGCGGCTGCAACCTGCCGCGGATGGCACTCAGACGCGAGCGGAGTTCGACCTGTTGATCGAGGTCAAGACGCTCGTCCCTGATTGGCTGGTCGCCGTTGCCATGGAACGGGAGCTCAACACCCACTTGCGGCTGGTTCTGGAGCGCGCCTTGGATCGGGTCACGAAGGAAAAGTAAACGTCGGCAGCTCGGCTTTTTCGACGCCCTGTTTGACGAACGCGCTGATCTCCAGGCCTCGTTCGATGCGCAGGATATCGTCCGGCTTAGTTCTGGTGCTCGGGTGGAGCGGCACGAAGAGTTTGCAACAGTCTTGATCCGGTTCAATGGATGTCGTGAAGCTCCCGATCTGTTGCGCCTGCTCGGTAATTTCGATCTTGTCCATTCCGATCAACGGGCGCAGCAGCGGGAGCTCTGCGGCCGCTTCCACCACCGAGAGATTCTCCGGCGTTTGCGAAGCGACCTGGCCGAGGCTATCGCCGGTGACCAGTGCCCAGCAGCCGTGACGCCGCGCGAGTTCCCCCGCGATGCGCACCATGATCCGTCGATACAACACGACCCGAAAGGCCGCCGGGGCGTTCGCGACGATCTCGCGTTGAATCTCGCCGAACGGCACAATGTAGAGCTGCGAATGGTATTGATAGGCCGTCAGCAGCCGGACCAGTTCCTGAACCTTCTCTTCTGAATCGCGACTCACCAGCGGGCGCCCGGAGAAATGCACGAAGACGGCTTTGCAGCCGCGTTTCATCATCCGGTAGGCCGCCACAGGGGAGTCGATGCCGCCGGAAATCAAGCAGGCCACTTTTCCGCTGGTGCCCACCGGCAT
>JACOEF010000191.1 GCA_024998705.1 Nitrospira sp. | reverse complement strand
TTCTCGCTCCGTCAGTCGATCCTCGTCATCGGACTGGCCTGCATGTGTGCGGTAGCCGGTCTGTTCGCGTTCCAATCCATCCCCATCGATGCCTATCCCGACGTGACCAATGTGCAGGTGCAGGTGCTGACGGAGGCGCCGGGCCTCTCTCCGGTTGAAGTCGAACGCTTCATTACCTATCCGATCGAGCTGCAGATGAACGGGCTGCCGGGCCTGACGGAGATCCGTTCGTTGTCTAAGTTCGCGCTCTCTCAGCTGACGGTGGTGTTCGAAGACGATGTGGATGTGTACTTCGCCCGGCAGTTGGTGTTGGAGCGGATCATGGCGGTCAAGGAACGGCTGCCGGCGGGGATCGATCCGGTGCTGGCGCCGGTGACGACCGGGCTGGGAGAGATCTACCAATATTATCTCGAAGGCCCACAGGCTCGTGCGACCGATCCCGCGCTCATCGAGGCGGAGTTGACGAATCAGCGGACGGTGCAGGACTGGGTGCTCCGCCCCTTGCTGAAGAGTGTGCCGGGCGTGATCGATGTGAACGGCCTGGGCGGATTCGTGAAGCAGTTCCAGGTATTGGTGGATCCCGACAAGTTACGCAAATACAGCCTGACGTTGCACGATATCTATGAGGCGGTGCAGAAAAATAATGCCAACTCCGGCGGCAATGTGTTGGAGCGGCACGCAGAACGCGCCATTGTGCGGGGGCTGGGACTCATCAAAACCCTGCCCGACATCGAACGAATCGTCGTGAAGGAAGCGGGCGGCACGCCCGTGTTCGTCCATGATGTGGCGGAGGTTCGCATCGGCCATGCGGTGCGCCATGGCGCGGCTGTGTTGAACGGCGAGCGAGAGGTGGTGGCGGGCACGGCGCTGATGTTGCGCGGAGGCAATGCGCGCGAAGTCGTGCAGGCTGTGAAACGCCGGGTTGAGACGATTCAGCAGAACGGGGTGTTGTCCGAAGGCCTCAAGATCATCCCATTTTATGATCGGATCGAACTCGTGACGGCGGCCATCAACACTGTGCGCGATGCGCTGATCGAGGGCGTCGTTCTAGTGACCGTCGTGTTTTTTCTATTTTTGGGCCATGTGCGCAGCGCGATCGTCGTCACCGTCTCTCTGCTGGTCACCCCGCTGATGACGTTCCTGGTGATGCAGCGCGTGGGACTTTCCGCCAACCTCATGACGTTGGGCGGCCTGGCGATCGGGATCGGTGAAATTGCCGACGGATCGTTGGTCGTGGTGGAGAACGTCTATCGCCATCTCTCCGAGAATCATTTGCATCAGCGGTCCCGGCTCGAGGTGATTTTCCGGGCCACCAGCGAGGTGGGCCGGCCGATTGTCTTCGGGATTCTGATCATCAGCGTCGTCTTCCTTCCCCTCATGACGTTGCACGGCATGGAAGGGAAAATGTTCGCCCCCTTGGCCTATACGCTGGTGATTTCGCTGCTGATGTCGGTGGTCGTTACCTTGACGCTGTCGCCGGTTCTGGCGTCCTTGATCCTGCGCGGCGACCATCCGGAGGAGACCCGGCTGACCCGCTGGATGAAGGCCCGCTATCAACCGGTGCTTCGTTGGACGCTCGACCATCGGGTGCCGGTGTTGCTGGGATCCACGGCGGTGGTGCTGGCGAGTCTGACCCTGCTCCCGTTCGTGGGGCGGGAATTCATTCCGATTCTGGAGGAAGGTGCGTTGACGCCGCAAATCGTGCGGCTGCCGAGCGTCTCGTTGCCGGAGTCGATCGCGATTGAGAAACAGACGCAGAAAGTTATGCTGGAGTTTCCGGAAGTGCAGATGTCGGTGAGCAAAATCGGGCGCCCCGATATCGCCGTTGGTCCGGAAGAGCCGAATGAAAGTGATCCGATCGTGACGCTACGTCCGCGAAACACCTGGACCACGGCACAGACACAAGCGGGCCTGGTCGATGCGATCCGGAAGCGTCTTGCGGAGATTCCCGGTATTTCCGTGCTGATGAGCCAGCCGATTCAGGAGCGGGTTGATGAGTTGATTTCCGGCATCCGGACTGAATGCGCCATCAAACTCTTCGGTGACGACCTCGATCTGCTCTATCAGCAGGCCGAGACCATTGCCGACCTGATGCGGACCGTGGAGGGCGTGAAAGACGTCAAGGTCGAACAGATCGCCGGGCAGCCCTATCTGACGATCGATATCGATCGTCAGAAGATCGCCCGGTATGGGATCAACGTGTCGGATGTGCACGACATCATCACGACGGCGGTGGGCGGCAAGCCGGCCACGCAGGTGTATGAAGGGGAGCGACGATTTCAGCTGACCCTGCGATTTCCGGAGCCCTCTCGCAACAGTATCGGAGCCATCGGAGATATCCGGGTGCGGTCCGCATCCGGCGCGCCGATTCCCTTGAGCGAACTGGCGACGATCGAGATGCGTGAAGGTCCCGCCCGCATCAGTCGTGAGCAGGCGAAGCGGCGGATTTACATCGGGTTTAATGTGGTGGGGCGCGACATCGGCAGTGTCGTGGATGAAGGCCGCAAGCTGCTGGCTGAACGGATGCGCTTGCCGCAGGGCTATACGGTGGCGTGGGGCGGGGCGGTCGAGAATATGGAACGCGCGAATGCCCGGCTGCTGGTGGTGGTGCCGATCACGCTTGGGCTGGTGTTCTTTCTGCTCTTCTGGGCGTTTCATTCGCTGCGGTATGCGACCTTGATCATTCTGAATCTGCCGTTCGCCTTGATCGGCGGCGTGGTGTCGCTGTGGCTGAGCGATCAGTATTTGAGCGTGCCCGCCTCGATCGGGTTTATCGAATTGTTCGGCCTGGCGGTCGGCAACGGCATTGTGCTCGGGTCCTATATCAATCAGCTGCGAAACGGAGGCCAGTCGACGGAGGAGGCGATCATGACGGGCTGTGTCCTGCGACTTCGCCCGGTGATCATGACCATGATGACGACGTTGCTCGGCCTCTTGCCGCTGGTCCTGGCGCAGGGAATCGGCGCGGAAGTGCAGCGGCCTCTCGCCACGGTGGTCGTCGGCGGCCTGTTTACCTCGACTGCCTTGACCCTGGTGGTACTGCCGGCCTTGTATCGGAGTTTTGCCGAGCAAGATATGGTGGAGGAACACGCGCCGGAATGGGTGTGAGGGGTGGACAAGTGTGACAATGGTGAATGGGCAATCCTTCTGGGCTGTGCCACCGGATGAACTGCTGCGGCAGTTGCGTGCCACTCCGGAGGGGCTGAGCACAGCCGAGGCCGAACAACGGCAGGCCGCCTGTGTAACCGCTCGACTCAAACCACAGCAGGACAGCCAGCCATTCTGGCTCCTCTTGGCCCAGTTCCGAAGCCCCATTATCCTCATCTTACTCTTCGCCTCCGGGGTGTCGTTTTTTCTCGCAGAACATAGCGATGCGCTGATTATTCTGGCTATCATCCTGATCAGCGCGCTATTGAGTTTCTGGCAGGAATACAGGGCCGCCCGTGCCGTGGCCGGCCTGTTGGCGATCGTGCAGATCACGGCGCACACGTGGCGAGATGGTACTCTGCGCGAGATTCCCGCCGATGACATCGTGCCCGGCGATATCGTGGAACTCTCTGCAGGATCGAGTTTGCCCGGCGACGCGCGCCTGCTCGATGCCAAGGACTTGTTCGTCGATGAAGCGACACTGACGGGCGAAACCTATCCGGCCGAAAAATCGGTGGCGACGCTCGTGGCCGAGGCCTCGTTGCAAAAGCGAACGAACAGCCTGTTTCTGGGCACGCATGTGGTGAGCGGGCAGGCCCGGGCTGTGATTGTGGCGGTGGGCAAGGATACGGAATTCGGCCGCATCGCCCATCGGCTGCAGATCCGGGCGCCTGAAACGGAGTTTGAACGAGGTGTCCGCCGATTCGGCTATCTGTTGCTGGAAGTCACGCTGCTCCTGGTGCTCTCTATTTTCGCAGTCAACGTATATCTGGCGCGCCCGGTCCTGGAGTCCTTTCTCTTTTCCATGGCGTTGGCCGTCGGCCTGACGCCGCAGCTCTTGCCGGCCATTATCAGCGTCAATCTCTCCCACGGCGCAAAACGAATGGCGCACCAGAAGGTGGTCGTCAAACGACTGGCTTCGATCGAAAATTTCGGCAGCATGAACGTCTTGTGCTCCGACAAGACCGGCACCTTGACAGAAGGGTCGATGCGGCTCCACGCAGCCCTGAATCTCCAGGCCCAACCGAGCGAGAAAGTGCTATTCCTCGCCTACGCAAATGCGATGTTCGAAACCGGATTTCCCAATCCGCTCGACGAAGCCCTGCGTCGGCATCCGGCGTTGGACCTCACCGGGTATCGCAAGCTGGAGGAAGAACCGTACGACTTCGTCCGCAAACGGCTCTCGATCCTGGTGGCGACCCCCGAGACGCATCTGTTGATCACCAAAGGCGCCGTTGAGAGCATGTTGGAGGTCTGTCTGGATGCGGAGCAGGCGGACGGGACCGTCGTGCCGATCGATCAGGTTCAGTCGTTCGTTCGACAACAGGTTCGGGAATTGAGTGCAGAGGGATTTCGCACGTTGGGGCTGGCCAGCCGCGACATGGGCGCCGCTGAGCGTGTGTCGAAAGCGCATGAATCGGCCATGACGTTCCTGGGGTTGTTGGTGTTTGCCGATCCTCCGAAGCCCGGTATGGTCGGCACCATTGCGGCACTCAAAGGCCTGGGCGTGTCCTTGAAAATGGTGACGGGGGATCAGTCTCTGGTGGCGGCCTACGTCGGGCGAGCGGTTGGGCTGGAAAATCCGCGCCTGCTTACTGGGACTGATCTGCGCGGCATGAGCGACGACGCGCTCCGCACGCGCGCGAACAGCATCGATATCTTCGCGGAAATCGAACCCAATCAAAAGGAACGCATCATCCGTGCGCTACGCGCATCGGGGAATGTCGTCGGATACCTCGGCGACGGTATCAACGATGCCCCGGCGCTCCATGCTGCGGATGTCGGTATTTCGGTTGATCGCGCCGTCGATGTCGCCAAGGAAGCGGCCGATCTTGTCTTGCTGGAGCATGATCTAGGCGTGCTGGTGCAAGGCGTTCGCGAGGGCCGCACGACCTTCGCCAATACGTTGAAATATGTGTTTATGGCCACCAGCGCAAACTTCGGTAATATGTTCAGTATGGCCGGGGCCTCGTTGTTCTTACCGTTTCTCCCGTTGCTGCCGAAGCAGATCTTGCTGACGAATGTCCTGACCGATCTCCCGGAAATGACCATTGCCACCGATCGGGTCGATTACGAACTGGTCGAGCGGCCTCGCCGATGGGATATTCCGTTCATCCGACGATTCATGCTCACCTTCGGTTTGGTGAGTTCCCCGTTCGACTACCTCACGTTCGGAGTCCTCTTGCTGCTGTTGCACTCGACGACCGGCCAATTTCGCACCGGGTGGTTTGTCGAGTCCGTGCTGTCGGCGTCGTTGATCGTCCTCGTCATTCGCACCCGGCGGCCGTTCTATCACAGCCGACCCTCTCCGGCGCTGCTGCTCACCACGCTCTTGACCGGACTGGCGACCATGCTGCTGCCGCTGACGCCGGTGGGAACGTTCCTGGGATTCGAACCGCTACCCCCGATTTTCTGGGCAGCGCTGCTCGGAATTTTGCTGGCGTATGTGGCTACGGCGGAGTTGGCGAAGCGGCTGTTTTACCGACGGCTTCACAACGGCAAGTGAAGCGCCGAACTCTCCGGCCGAGGGAGTGGTTGGGGGAAGCGGTTGGAGTGACCGTCGCGTCAGGGTTCCCTGTAATCCATCATCTCCTTGACTGTGAAGCGTGATGTAGTACAACCAAAGGAAGACGCTCACAGCGTTTGGATTCCCCGTTGCCCACTCTTGTGAGGACGTTATGGCCGGATCCCCGCAGCCTTCCCACACTCCGTTGTATGACCCGCAGGTGCTGCTCAATTCACAGCCGGTGATCGTGAGCGTCATCGATCCTGCCGACCATTCCGTGCAGTTCCAAAATCGAACCTCTCTGGACATATTCGGCGACATGGCCGGTTCCAGCTGTCATGCGAGAGTCGCAGGGCAGGCGGCTCCGTGCGACTTCTGCCGTATGCCGGAGGCCTTGGCGAAAGACGAGGTTGTGTCGAAGCAAGTGGATATGCCGGATGGCCGCCAACTCTTGATCCATTGGGCCAAGGCTCCCACGAAGGACGGGCGGGTGCATGTCATTGAAACCATCGTGGATGTGTCGAAACGCAAGCACGAGGAGGAGAGCCTTCGGCAGTCGCAGAAGATGGAGGCGCTGGGCCGTTTGGCTGCCGGCATCGCGCACGACTTCCACAATCTGCTCATGGTCGTGATCGGGCATGCGCAACGGGTAGCGCAGCAACTCGGCTCCCATCCCTGTCACCATGAAGTGGAGATGATCGGGCAGGCGGGAACCAGGGCTGCCGCCTTGACGAAGAAATTGCTGACATTCAGCCGCCGCCAGGTGTTGGAGCAACGGGATGTGCCGCTTAATGGGCTGATTCGCGACATGGAAGATATTCTCCGGCGGCTGATCGGGGAACAGATTCAGACGGTCATCGTGCTTGATCCGAGGGCGGGGCATGTGTTGGGAGACCCGGTGCAGATCGAACAGGTGTTGCTCAATCTGGCCCTCAATGGACGCGACGCAATGGCGGAAGGCGGGATCCTGACGATCGAGACGGGCAATGCCGATCTGGACGAGACCTATGTGCGCACGCACCCCGGGTCGGTTGTCGGACATTACGTGAAACTCGTCATCGAAGATACGGGTTGCGGGATCGACGCCGAAACGCTCAGGCATATCTTTGAACCGTTTTTCAGCACGAAGGAGTCAGGGAAGGGAACCGGTTTGGGGTTAGCCACGGTGTATGGCATCGTCAAGGAAAGCCGAGGGTATATCGAAGTGACCAGCCAGGTGGGGCGAGGGTCGCGATTTACGGTCCTGTTTCCTCGGGTACTGACATCTATGGAGGAGGCCGAGCCAGTGGCGACGTCGCGTGTCGTGCCGGCCGCCTGTGCGACCATCCTTCTCGTGGAAGACGACGAGGGGATTCGGCGTCTTGTCGCTGCGGTGCTTCGGGATCAGGGCTATGAGGTGTTGGCGGCCACCGACGGCGTGGAAGCCTTGCAAATGCTTCAACTCCGAAAAGGTGGATGCGACCTGCTGATTACCGATGTGATCCTGCCGAGAATGAAAGCCGCCGTGCTGGCACAGGGAGCTAAGACGATGTTCCCGAATATCAAGGTGCTCTATCTCTCAGGCTATGCCGGCGACATGCTGCTCTCGCATGGCGTGGATGCGGAGGCCGCCTACCTGCAAAAGCCGTTTCTTCCGCAGGCCATTATCGAAAAAGTTGCCGAACTTCTGCCAGCTCGCGCCTAACCGCGCGAGTGGTTATCCTGCCCGTCGGACCGGTCCGTCCCTGCCCCCTAGCCCGCGTCCCACTCTCATCCGTGATTCCTCGCGCGTGACTTGGCCGAACGGCACGGTGTTCGGCGCGCTGACCGGCGTCGTCCGACATCGACCGGGTTGCACGCGCCTGGGCCGCCCACGACGCAAGCAGTCGGTGCGTTGATGGTTGTAGAGGTCAGGTATGGAGCGGAGTTGTGGGAGTCATGATCGAGAACTATTTCCAGGCGACGGGCGGCAGAGAGATGACGCGCTCGGCCTCCGAGGTGGTCTGGGCATCCAGGAGGAGATCGTAGACCATTTTTACACGATCCCGTATTTCCTTCGAGGGGGAGAGGAATTCGACACCGAAGGAATCGTTGCGCGTCCATGTCACGACCGCGGGTTTGATTTCGACCGGCTCCAGGCGATCCGGCAGTGAGACCCGCAGGGTCAGTCGCATCCCGCAGTGCACTTTGGCGTCGCTCTGTTCGATTCGGCACCCACCCGGAGAAAAATCCCGCACGATGCCCTTGCTGATCCCACGGGGTCCCTGAATCTCAATGGGACGGTTCATTTCAACTCGCGTGCTCTTACGTTGTGGCATCGATCTTCCTTTCCGTCCCGCGTCTCGGTGTGACCGTACTCACACCATCCCGTTTCAATACCGTTCTGTTCCCCTCGCCGAAGAAAAGGGCGTCACAAACTTCGTTTGGTGCCGGGTGATACCTGGACCGTAGTATGCCCTTCGTTCAAATAGCCGGTTGCATGAGTGATTCCGTCAAGTTCCTGAAGGTCGGGTCCAACATGAGTCGACGACACGACGTGTCCTGTCTCGGATCCGGGAGGTGTTCGCTCAAATCCTGGTGCTGTGGGGTGCGAAAGGCCGCGTGGAGCGATTGCATCGCTTTGTCCCGCTCGTTCATCTCCGCATAGGTGCGGGCGAGGTGGTAGTGAAAGAGGGCATTGGCAGGATCTTCCGAGAGTCCGTAGTCCAGCGTGATTTTCGCGCGTCTGAGGTCACCGGCCATGCCGTAGGCCGTTCCCAAGTTATGCACGAGGAGGCGCCAGATGGCCTTATCGAGGGTCGAGTGTGCTTGCTCCAACGCGAGTGCCTGTTCATAGTGCGGAATGGCCTGCCTGAACTTTCCTTGGAGGTAGGGCGCGCTCCCTGCTCGAAAATGATCGAGGCTGCTGGGCGGTCCGGCGGGGACGATCTCGAGGCTTCGCAACACTGCTTGTAGTCGCACATCATCTCCGGCCATGACCCCGGTTTTTGAAAGATGAATGTCCGCATAGACATTGCCTTGGGGGACGCAGGCAAAGAGATGAAGCTGAGCCGGGTAGGTTCCGCTTGGCTCCGGAGCCAGATACTCGACGACCGGTACATGCCGGATTTCGTAGTGCGTGATGTTCTGCTTGGTGTGAGTCGGCGATGTTTGCGAGATGCGGCCCAGATGGGCGGTACAACCCTGTTCCGTAGCCTGGCCTGAAATCGTCTCTAACGTGATCGAGAGCTGCATCGATGCGGCGTTGTTGGGGGCGAAAAAATATCGCCGGCCATCCGGCTTCACACCATCGACCTGTACGCGGTAGCCGGTGATATCGAGGTTCAGGGCCCAGGGTTGTTCGGCGAGGGCGATGGCGGCTACGTGCGGCGGTTCCTCTGCCCTGACAGTGCTGAGAGTCAGGAGGGTGATGCCGACTGCGCCGACTAGCACCGATGTCGCGAATGAAGGCATGGGAGCTCCTTACCGCTTGCTGCTCGGGTGAAGGTCATCTGGTGAATGTAGTCTAACGTTCAGATGCCTCCGGCCAAAGAAAAAGTGCGAAACCAGCCTGACGACTTGCTGTCATGCCGCAGGTCGGCTGAGGACGGAGCGGACTCGCCTGTGGCATCGTGCGACAGTGAGAAGCTCAGGCTGGGGTATTTGCCGTCAGTGGTCATGCGCATGGTGCAAGGGGGATGGAGACGGTGTTCCCGATCGTTGTCTGCTGCAACTGCTCGGTCCGGGGATCGGGTTGTATCTGCGCATGGGCTTGTAGGTACCGGCTTTGCATTGTGTGAGGGGAGGATGTATTTGTATCGTGCGCCGGTTGTCTCGATCGTCCAATGGAAGGAGCGAGGATGCAACAGCCAATCAACGGAAGCCCCGGCTTTCGCCTCAGGTGGCGGGGGGCCTGTCTCTTGGCGGCAGGCCTCATGATTGCGGTCGGGCCATCAGTACAGGCTGCGGTGCAAGTGCTGCCTGATATGACGGTGAAGCGCGAGGGGCGGACCATCACCGGAAGTAAAGCGATTCGTGCCGATCCGACGATGCAGGAAATTCTGGCGGCATTCGACCGTGCGGAACGTGCACTGGAACGGCAGGAGCTTGGCGCGCTGATGCAGTTTTATGCGTCCAGCTACAACTACCACGGGTTACATGTGGCGGATGTCGAGCGTATCTGGGGCGAAGTGTTTGAGCATTATCGCGGGTTATCCTCCACACATTTGTTCTCTGAAATGAAGGTGGTGCAGACGGCGGAGGGCCCGCGGGTGGAGTTGACGTGTACCGGCGGTCTGTATGGCACGGAGGCGCAGTCAGGTGCCCGGATCACGCTGGATAGTTGGATTCAGGAGGTACATTATCTGGTGCGAGAGCAGCACGGATGGCGGTTTCTCGGGAATCGAGGGGACGCGCCGCGTTCGGCACCCTTCTCCTCGTCTCCGCATCATCCTCTGTTCTGAGCGACGGTAATTAGGCTGCGGCCGCGGATGCGACCGTTGCGGCTGTGCCGAGCAGCTTCTTGACGCTGGCATGGGCCAGCACTACATCCGGTGTCCGCTGCAAGGCTTCATAATAGCTGCGTTCAAAGCCATCCCCTTCTTCGGAGGGACGGAGCATCATGCGCGCTTCTGCCAAGAGGTCCTGCGCTGCTTCAAGAGTCGTCTCTTCTTGATCTTCCAGGACGACATCGATTCGGACGACGAGGTGCGACAAGGGGTGAAGCCACGCGAACCAAGGGTCGTTCATCACAAGCTGCAAGAGCTGTCCTGCCGAGGAGACGCGCCCGTAGATGCGTGCATAGGTCACTTGTTCGGGGACGATCAGGGATTTATGCAGGCCGAGCAGGCCGTGGCGGAGCTCCTTGAGGCTGCGGCGCAAACTGTCCGGAATCGGGTTCTGGGCCGACCAGGAAGAACGTGTCATATGCCACCACTCCTAACAGATCTACGGCTGCAAGCGACGGTTGTTCCCACCACAGGAATGACGCCCCGACCCGGGGCCGATTCTCCGTCCTTCGTGGATACTGTATCGGTGTGTTTTCGCCGGGATTGAGCCTTTGGCTCGTTGTTCGGGCATTTTTTTTCTCAGGCCCGGCCGCACGCGGGAGGGGAATGAAGGATTTCTGTTGGAAGATGAAACACTTAGCGCTGGTTTGCTCGACGCGAGGTTCTGTACGTAGGAGATTGATCGGCCAACATTGGGATGAGGGGGGAGAGGGCGGACATGGGTGAGCAGGGACAGCACCGGCAGCCCCGGTGGTATGCGAGGTCACCGGAAGAGCTTGGGCGCGAGCTTGATGTGGTCTTGGCTGAGGGGCTGAGCGAGGACGAGGCTGTACGCCGCCGAGCCGTTCACGGCCGGAACGAATTGCCCGAAGCCCCGCCTCCTTCCCCGTGGACTATCTTGGGGGCGCAATTTACCAGCCTGATTGTGTGGGTGTTGATCGGTGCGGCGATCGTTTCGGGTCTGCTTGGAGAGTGGGTCGATACCGGGGCTATTCTTGCCATTGTCCTGCTGAACGGACTCCTGGGATTTGTTCAAGAGTATCGAGCCGAACAATCGCTGGCGGCATTAAAAACTCTGGCGGTGACCTATGCGCGGGTGATTCGCGGCGGCTCGCGTCGTGCCCTGTCCTCTACGGAGTTGGTTCCGGGCGACATCATCGATGTGGAGGCGGGGGACCACATCCCGGCGGATGCGCGCCTCATTCATGCTGCCGCGTTGCGGACGCAGGAGGCCGCGCTGACCGGCGAGTCTACACCGGTTGAAAAATCAGGCGCTGTGTTCCCCGATACCGACCTTTCCCTGGCCGATCGGCGGAACATGGTGTTTCTGGGGACCACCGTCACGGGAGGGAAGGGGCGTGCGCTGGTCATCGCCACCGGTCGGGGCACCGAGCTGGGGCGGATCGCCACGTTGATGGCGTCGGTGCCGATTGAGCCGACTCCGCTCCAGCGGCGCTTGGAGCAGTTCGGCCATGTGCTGCTCCTGCTGTCGCTCGGAATCGTCGTGGTCGTGTTTGTGCTGGGCCTGTGGCGAGGCGAGCCGGTCTTCGACATGTTTCTCACGGCGGTGAGTCTCGCGGTCGCCGCCATCCCGGAAGGTCTGCCGGCGATTGTGACGACGACACTCGCGCTCGGGGTGATGCGTATGGTGAAGCGCCACGCGCTCATCCGACGATTGCCGGCCGTGGAGACGTTGGGCGCGGCGGCCGTCATCTGCACGGACAAAACCGGGACGCTGACGAAGAACGAAATGACGGTCACACGCCTGGCTGTCGATGGACGGGTGTATGAGGTGACAGGGGAAGGGTATGCGCCGGACGGGCAGATCATCGGCGGTGACCCGCAGCAGGAGGGCTTGCGACAGCTGCTCCTCAGCGCACTGTTGTGCAACGATGCCTCGCTCAAAGAGGGCGAGGGCAGTTGGCAAGTGGTGGGCGATCCCACGGAAGGGGCGTTGCTCGTCGCGGGCGCCAAAGCTGAATTGCGGAAAGAAGCCCTGGAGCGGGCGCATCCGGTGATCGGGGAAATTCCCTTTGATTCCGAACGCAAGATGATGACGGTGGTTCGACGATCGGAGGGGACGATCGGGGCCTATGTGAAGGGAGCGCCGGATGTGCTGCTGGGCCGCTGCCAAGACTATCTGTCGGTCGGGGGAGAGGTGCGACCACTGACGGATGTCGTGCGCGGGACCATTCTCTCCATCAACCGGCAGTTCGCGCAGCAAGCCCTGCGTGTCGTCGCTCTGGCGCAACGTCGACTCGATCAGGTTCCGTCGATTTACGAGTCGGAGACCATCGAGCGGCAGCTGATCTTTCTCGGTTTGGCTGCCATGAAAGATCCCTTGCGCCCCGAAGCCAAGGTGGCTGTCGATCTCTGCCGTTCGGCGGGAATCGCGACGGTGATGATCACCGGTGACCATAAGGAGACGGCCTTGGCCATTGCGCGTGAGGCGGGCTTCCCAGGTGGTCCGACGCAAGCCTTGTCCGGGCTGGAGTTGGATACATTGACCGATGGCGAGTTGTCGGCGCGGGTTCGTGAGATTTCCGTGTACGCGCGGGTGTCGGCCGAACACAAGCTTCGCATCGTGCGAGCCTGGCGGGCGCAAGGGGCGGTGGTGGCGATGACCGGCGACGGGGTGAATGATGCCCCAGCCGTGCGGGAGGCAGATATCGGGATCGCCATGGGCCTGACCGGCACGGATGTGACGAAAGATGCGTCGGACATGGTGGTCACCGACGATAACTTCGCCTCCATCGCTGCCGCGGTCGAGGAAGGGCGCAGCATCTACGACAATATCCGCAAGGCCGTGCATTATCTCTTGTCGTGCAACTTGAGTGAAGTCCTGGTGATGTTGGGGAGTACGTTGCTGGGCTGGCCGCTCCCCCTGCTTCCCATTCACATTCTGTGGATCAATCTGGTCACCGATGGGTTTCCGGCCTTGGCCCTCGCTGTCGATCCGAAAGATCCGGATGTCATGAAACGGCCGCCACGGGATCCACAGGCCCGCCTGCTGGATCGTGAGCGATTCCTAGCCGTGTGTCTCCAAGGGACGGTGATGGCCCTGGCGACGCTGGCCGTCTTCGGAATCTCCCTGTCTCTCTGGCACGATGCAGTGCCCTTCGCGCGGACCATGACCTTTACCACGCTGGTGTTGGTGCAGCTACTGCACGCCTTCAGTTGTCGCCATGAACGGTATTCTTTGTTTCAAATCGGGGTGATGACCAATCGAGCGCTCGTGGGGGCCGTGCTGCTCTCCGCCCTGTTACAGGGGGGGATTCTGCTGAGCGCCTGGGGGCAGGAGATTTTCAAAGTCGTTCCGCTTCGAGCCGATGAATGGTGGCTGATGGTGGGGCTCAGCGTATTGCCCTTTGTGGTGATGGAGTTCTGGAAAGCGTGGCGGCGGATGCAGAGGCCTGTGGTGGGCGTTCGTTAGCGCGTGGAGGAAGGCGCGGTCCAAATGGTGGTGAGGGGGGCGGCCTGCCGGCTGAGCCCCACCGGTTGTGCGCCGTACATCTCTTCGAGCGTCCGCAACAATCCGTAGTGATCGACTTGCTCACCGAACCGTCCCTGCCGCACCATCGGTCCCACCAGAATCGTGGGGATGTGGTTGTCCGATTTTCCGTTATCCTCATCCCAGGTGACGATCAGCAGGCTATTGTGCGTGTCCGCCCATTGCACATAGCTGTCGAGGTGAGTCCGGAGCCATTGGTCCCCGACCTCGATGCGTTCGGGATCCGTCCCGTTGTGCATGTCGTTCTGTTGATTGGGTATGACCATGCTGACGGTAGGCAGGGTGCTGAAATCGGTTGGAAACTCGGAGAAGGGATGATTATCGCCGGGCGGTACTGTGTTGATCGGAGACGACTGCCAATTGACCCATGGACTATGTTTGCGGGCGTAGGCGCTTGCCACGCAATCTGTGGCGCCGACCGCCGGCAGATCTTCGGCGTACCCGGCGAAGGTTTGGCCGGCTTGTGCCAGGGTGCTGTGAAGGTTCGGGGTGGTCAATGCGAGCGGGCAGGTGTTCCCGTTGATTCCCTCGATGAACCCGGCGAAGAGGGCGATATAGTTGGGTTGACTGGGATGGGTGATACCGTGGGAGTTGGTCAGCAGCGCGCCTTTTTTTGCCAGTGCGTTGAGGTAGGGGGCTGCTGGTGAATCGATGATCTGCGAGAACGAATGATTCTCTTCGATTACGATCACAATGTGGTCCGGCTTGGGGAGCGGGGTTTGAGCGGAGAGCGGTTCGATCCAGCAGATGAGGCCCAAGCACAGGATGAGCATGGTCGGGATGCGTGTGCGCATTCGAAGCTCCCCCTCTGGGTTACACCGGTAGTTCGCTGAGTCGCAGTGTATAGAGATAATGATAGAGACCCTGCTGGGCCAGCAGGGCGGCATGAGTCCCTTCCTCGACGATTTTACCCTTGTTCAGGACCAGGATGCGATCGGCGCGCTGAATGGTGCTCAGTCGATGCGCCACGACGAAGGTGGTGCGGTTGACCATGAGCCGCTCCAGGGCTTCTTGGACCAGCCGCTCAGACTCCGTATCGAGGGCGGAGGTGGCCTCGTCCAGTAGGAGAATTCTTGGATTCTTCAGAATCGCCCGGGCAATCGCGACACGTTGGCGTTGACCGCCGGAGAGGTTAATCCCTTTCTCGCCGACGATCGTTTGATAGCCGTCCGGGAATCCCACGATAAACTCATGGGCATGCGCGGCTTTGCTGGCTTCGATCATTTCTTCTTCACTGGCGTCTTCACGCCCGTACCGAATGTTGTCCCGGATGGGCCCGCCGAAGAGGATCGTGTCTTGCGGTACCAGGGCGATTTGGCGGTACAGGCTGTCGAGCCGAACGTCTTTGACGTCATGGCCGTCCACCGTGAGTCGTCCGGCAGTCGGGTCATAAAATCGATGCAAGAGGTTCATGATCGTCGTCTTGCCTGATCCCGTGGGGCCGACGATCGCAATGAGTTCGCCTGGTTTGGCCTCAAAGGAGAGGTCCGAGAGGATCGGTTGTCGGGGATCGTAGGCGAAGCTGATGTGTTCTGCGCGCACATGACCACGGATGGGCGGCAGGTCGACGGCATTGGGCGCGTCGGCAATTTCGGCATGGGTGTCGAGAATTTCAAAGACCCGCTGCATGGCGCCTTGGGCTTCCTTGATCTGTGCGAACACACGCGCTGCCGATCCGAACGGTCCGATGAGAATGCCTGCAAATAGCACGAAGGCAAACAGGTCGCCGGGGGACACCGTTCCGTCGATGACCTGCCGTCCCCCATACCACAATACCGTGGCGGCGGCGGCGCAGGTGACGAAGGTGATGGTGGGCACGAACCAGGCCATGATGGTTGCGCGGCGCAAGGACAGTTCCATCGCGGATTGGACCTGCGTGACGAATCGCTGCTCTTCGCGTTTGGTTTGGACGAACGACTTCACGACGCGGATTCCCGCGATGACTTCTTCCACCAGCGTGCTGACGGAGGCGGTTTGATCCTGAATCGTGGTCGAGAGGGCCCGAAGCCGCCGCCCAAACAGCTTTGCCACGACGACCAGCAACGGCAAGAGGACCAGAATGAGCAGGCAGAGCTGCCAGTTCATCGCAAACAGGAAACCCGCGCCGCCGATAAAGGTCACGATTTGTTTGGCCGCGTCAATAGGCGTGTCGGTGACGACATTCTGAATGACGGTGACGTCGTTCATGAGTCGGGACATCAACTCCCCGGTCCGCCGCTTCGAGAAGAAATTTACGGAGAGGGTCTGGAGATGGGCGAACAGGTGTGTCCGGAAGTCAGCCATGACCCGTTGTGAGACCCAGGCCGTCAGGTAGCTGTGTCCCATCGAACAGAGTCCCTGCAGCAGGACCAATCCCAAGAACAGGAGAATCATCTCGGTCATGCGTTCGGCATTATGCTGAACGGTGATCACGTCCCAGAGCGAGCCTCCCAGGCGAAGCAGCGTCAGGTTCACGGCTGCCACCGCCATGACCATAACGGCGGCGGCGATCATCCGGGGGACGTAGGGCTTGAGAAAGGGGTAGAATCGGTTAAACGAGAACATGGGTGTTACGACAATCGTTTCAGAGGAGGCAGGCGTCCAGCGCATCGCCGCGTGGTGTCGGCGATGCGCCTACGACATAACCTTCGTGATGAGGTGAGATCGTGCTAGAGCTGAGCGATGGACTCGATCAAGTTTTTATTGATCGCCACGAAGTCCGACCGATCCTTATCGTTGATCAACACGTCAGTCAAGCTGATAAACAGCCGCTGCTCTTCGTTGATCGCGTCGGACACACGATTACGCATGGGCGGGATAAGGAAATCCCCGACGTAAACACAGTTCACCGTTCGAACGCGGATGCGAACTTTTTTTCCTTCGGGCACGGATCCCTCCGTCCATTATGTCGTGATGGGCTCAGCTCTTGCGACGCAAGA
>JACOEF010000406.1 GCA_024998705.1 Nitrospira sp. | reverse complement strand
GAAGAAGACGCCGCTCCTGCGGGGACAGCAGATGTCGACCCCGTTCGGGTTCCCGATCGGCCACTTTACGGAGATAGGCAAACGTATGACGGGTGACGCCAGGGTCCAGATAGGATTGTCCCTTGATCAGACTCCGCATCGCATGCAGCAGGGTCTCGGCGCCGGCCTCCTGGAGTACATAGCCGTGGGCACCCGTGGCGACGGCCGACAGAAGGGTTGTGTCGTTGAGCGTATCGGCCAGAAACAGGACGCGTGTCTCCGGAAGGTGCGCGAGAATTTGCTTGGCTGTCTGGATCCCCGCTCCGTCCTGCGCACGTAGATCGAGTACGACGATCTCGGGTTTGTGTTCGAGTACCCGGGGGAACGCCTCCTCCCTCGAAGGCGACTCACCGACCACGATAAAGTCCGGAACGGAATTCAGGAGCGTCCGCATGCCGACCCGAACCAGTTCCTGCGGATTGATGATGAACACACGCGCTGGAGTGTTCTGTAGTTCGTTCATGTTCGACTCTCACCTAGATGTGGATGGATGACTGGTAAACCGTTTGTGTGTCTGTGCCGAGGCGGCGGGTCACTTTTATCGAAGGTGACCCGCCGGATGACGATCGGCGTCCATCCCGTTTGGCCCGAAGCAAAATGGCCTTCGCGCACCGGTGCTCCGGATCGGCCCGTCTGTGGCCGACTCCTGAGTGAGGCCGCGCATCCGATGCGCGATGGCGTGTGACGGAGGTTGCTCATGACGTTGACCTAGGAGACCCCCACGAGGGGCGCCATGTGGTAGCCTGGCGCCGCAGTCATCGGATTGGTCGTGGTGATTCTGGCGTCGACGCGCGACAACGCAAGCACGATATTTTTGCCGCCGAATCCGAAGCTATTGATCAATGCCCGATTCAGGTGCGCTGCCCGTCCTTTTCCGGAGACGTAGTCCAGATCGCATGTTGGGTCGGGCGTTGTGAGGTTCAACGTGGGCGGGATGAACTGGTGTTCCATCGCTTTCGCGGTGCCGATGACCTGAAAGGCCCCGCTGGCTGCGAAGGCATGGCCGAGGGCTGCTTTAAAGGAACTGACGGGAACACGATACGCGTGTTTTCCCAAGACCTGTTTCACGGTGTGGGTCTCGAGTGCATCCAGGTCCATGGTGCCGAGACCGCAGGCGTTCACGTAGTCCACTTCTTCCGGAAACCAATGGGCCGTGGATAGGGCCAGTCTGGCCGCCCACTGTTGTTCGTGCCCAGTGGCATCCGCTTTCACCATGGAATGAGCATCACAGGTGAACCCCCAGCCTTCTAATTCGGCGTACATCTTGGCCCCGCGCGCGCGCGCGTGCTCATAGTCTTCCAGTATAAAACATCCGGCGCCTTCGCCCAACACCATACCGCATCGGGTTTTGTCGAAGGGACGAGGCAGATTGCGAATGGTGCCGCGCTCGTCCGGCGCCAACGCGCGCCCGGCGTTCATGGCTGCGTAGACGCTCGGGTGAAGCGGCGCTTCGGTGCCGCCCGCTACGACGAGCGACGCTTGGCCGGATTTAATCCATTCGTACGCACGTCCGATGGCGTTGGCCGTTGAAGAGCAGCCGATCGAGTAGGTCTCGCAGGGGCCGTGCAGCCCGAGCACAATGGCCACTTCCGACGAGATCGCATTCGGGAACGTCATGCCCATGGTAAACGGATTGACGCGCTCATAGGCGTTCAGTTTCGCCGCATCGTGATACTCGAACGCTTCCTTCATCCCGCCGATGGAGGTACCGATGCTGATGCCGATGGCCCCGCGATCTTCCTGTTCCAGGTCGACGCCGGAGTCCCGAGCCGCCATCATGGCGGAGGCCACGGCGAATTGGGTGGCCCGCCCCATCCGACGAGCCTGTTTTCGATGGAGGAAATCTTCCGGATCGAAATCGGTCACCTCCGCCGCGAGGCAGGCCTGAAACGGAGAGGTGTCGAACGAGGTGATGGGTTTCACGGCACTTTCGCCTTTACTCAAGAGATGCCAAAAGAGGTCGACGGTAGATCCCAGCGGAGAAATTACACCCATTCCGGTGATGACGACTCGACGAGAGGTCAGTGAATTCATGGTGTCCTCCAGTGCTCGAAAGAGCCCGAAAATGTGTGTCGTCAATGACGGTGCCAAACATGCATGTGCTCACGATGTGCGTCAGGTAGCGTCGTCTCGGGATAAAACGTCGCGTAGAAGTCTTCGTCCAGATGATGGGTCTGGCAGGCCACGATGGCCTTGCAGGCATCAGCGTGTGCCGGGAACCGCCCGTAGGTGCCGAGGACGTAGTCGGCAAATGCGATGGTCGCCTCGATTGCGCGTTCGGAATGTCGCGGGACTTGTTGTGTCGTGTGGGGATTCACCCAGGGCTGTTCACTCGGTTTTCCGTAGGTGCCGGTTGCTCCGAACTTGCTGGCGACCAAGTTGGTGACGGCCTCCCTCATTGACGGCACGAACGGCGGGGTAGGACCTTCCCACACGTTTGGAATGCCGACCGGGTTGGCTCGCAGCGGCTTGCCTGGTGGGACGACGAACTGAAACCCGAGTCCCGGGTAGATGTGCGGTTCCATGCCCAGAAGGTGCCGTCCGCTGCCTACGCTCTGGATGCCGCCGCCGAGCCCTAGGGCCTGTTGCATCAGCGCGATATGCTCGCAGATGATTCCTTGCTCCTGAATGGCGGTTTCGCAAATGCCGGCGTCGAGCTCGCGCAGACTGAACATTCTGCGCGACGCCAGTGTGTCGTGCAGGTGCCCACCCGCGCTCTTACGGAAGGCATCGAGGCCACAGGCGGCGTTCCCGTTGTCCGTATCGACGATGAAATACCCCGTGTCTTCGCTGAACATGGTCAGCAGGAGATTGAGGTACAGGAGTGCGATGTTGGTGACGGGCATGAAGAGTGTCGTGCCGGGCCGGTTTGTGTACCACTGATTGAACGGCAGCATGAACGGAACTTCGCGCGGGATGTCTAAACG
>JACOEF010000868.1 GCA_024998705.1 Nitrospira sp. | reverse complement strand
TGACGTGACCCCCTGATTTTCCTCCAACAGTGATTAGAGTCCGGTCTTGAAGGAAGGACGGACAGATGAAGCGTTTGAGGTTTTCGGAAGAGCAGATCATCGGGGTGTTGAAGGAAGCGGAGGCGGGCGCGAAGACCGGCGAGCGGGCGCGGCGACACGGGGTGTCGGAAGCAACGATCTACAACTGGAAGGCCAAGTATGGCGGCCTTGAGGTGTCGGAGGCGAAGCGGCTACGCTCGCTCGAGGACGAGAACGCGAAGCTGAAGCGGTTGCTTGCGGACTCGATGCTGGACAATGCGGCGCTGAAGGATCTTCTCACAAAAAAATGGTGACGCCCGCCGTTCAGCGGGAAGCGGTCGCCCATCTCCAGGCTTGCCATGGGATGAGCGAGCGGCGGGCGTGCCGTGTCACAGGCGCCGATCGGAAGAGCATGCGCTACCGGTCGCAGCGTGGCGACGATGCCGAGGTTCGGGAGAAGCTGCGCGAGTTGGCGCAGCAGCGTCGCCGGTTCGGTTATCGGCGCCTGCATATCCTGCTGCGCCGGGAGGGCGTGATGATCAACAGGAAGAAGACCCAGCGCCTGTATCGAGAGGAGGGGCTGATGGTCCGACGAAGACGCAACCGGCGCCGGGCGATCGGTGCGCGGGCGCCCGCACCGGTGCTCGCGCTGCCGAACCAGCGGTGGAGCCTCGACTTTGTGCATGATCAGATGGCGTCAGGTCGGCGGTTCCGGGTGCTCAACATCGTGGACGATGTCACGCGGGAGTGCCTGCGCGCGGTGCCCGACACGTCGATCTCCGGGCGCCGGGTCGTGCGCGAGCTCAGCGATCTGATCGAGGAGCGCGGCAGACCGGGGATGATCGTCAGCGACAATGGGACCGAGCTGACATCGAACGCGGTGCTCGCATGGTGCGGTGAGGTCGGGGTCGAGTGGCATTATATCGCGCCGGGCAAGCCGATGCAGAACGGCTATGTCGAGAGCTTCAATGGCCGGATGCGCGATGAGCTTCTGAACGAGACGCTGTTCCTCGACCTCGATCATGCCCGCACAGTGATCGCGGCCTGGGCCGAAGATTACAACCAGGCGCGGCCACACTCGGCCCTTGGATATGAGACACCGGCGGCGTTCGCCGCCGAACTGCATAAGCAATGGCCTGTGCAGC
>JACOEF010000225.1 GCA_024998705.1 Nitrospira sp. | reverse complement strand
AGGTGGGATCGTGGAGCCATCTGAACATCCGGAGACTCACACCGTCTGCTTATCAAGACCGGGGGTAAAGGGCGCCGCCATCTGCCCCACAAAGCCGCTCGGATAACGCCGATTCATCAATCCCAGCGCGCCGACGGCGCGATCTGTCGGCAGGTAGCGGGATCCGAAGACGATATCCCAGACAATCAAATGGTTGCCGTAGTTGTGATTGGATTCCTCCTTCCACATCGAGTGATGCCAGCGATGGAGCTCGGGCCCGCTGACTACATAATTCAGCCATCCCAATCGCACATCCACATTGGAATGCTGAAAGAATCCGTTAACGGCATACCAGACAAAGTACAGACTCAACACCTCTTCCTGAACGCCCAGCGCAATGAACGGCAAGGCGTCGAACAGGAATTGGAGCCCCTTGTCGATGGGATGAAATCGCCCCACATTCAGGGTATAGAGCCGCTGCGGAGCATGATGGACCGCGTGAACACACCAAAGCGGCTCCCACTCATGACTGAAACGATGCAGCCAATAACGCAGGCCATCGACGATCAGCACCATCAATACCGTCTGCGCCGGAACCGGCCAGTCATGCGGCCACCAGGACGCGACGACCCAACCCCGTCCGTTAAGAACGTCGACGATCACGAACACCGATGTCGCCGCCAAGACCTTCGGCAGCACGACATGCACGAGTGCGAGAAAGGTCGAATCCTGAATGACTTCAGCCCGCGACGGCCGCCAGTCCGGTCGATAGGGCAACCATCCCTCCAGCGCCATGATCAGTAAGGTCCCAAACGTAACCGGCACGTAGGTAGCGACCAATACGCCCGCGCCCATGTGAAACAGCGCCAGATTGCCGACGACGCAGGCCAGTAACAGCGCGGGATAGGCCGCAGACCGAAGCAGTGTCAGCACAGCGCACCTCTCTCGGCAGAAGGAGACGAACCAGCATCACTTGTTGTATGAAAGGAGCCCAAGACGAGTAGAAAACACGCCAGCACCAGATGAAACAGCGTGGGCAGCGTCGCACCGAACCAGAAGTGTTCCGGGGCGATGGTCAGTCCCACGACGAGCCGAATGCCCATCGCGATGAAGTAGGCCCACCCCAAGGCCAGAAACCACCGTCCCTTCTTGGCTGACGGCACAACGGTACCGGAAAGCACACTCCCGACCGCCCGAGCACAGACAATCAGAATCAGCACCTGAAACGCCACCAACAGCGGATATGGGAGCGCGCCGCTCTGCCAGGTTTCAAATGATGGCAATACAGCTACGGGTGAGACGGATTGAACCAGCTGCGCCACGACACGACAGAGAAACAGGAGTAACAACCCAAGCAGCAGCCAACCGTAGGATTGAGAAGCCCGCGGACTTGCAGCGGAATCAGCCATAGCCCCCTTATTCTATGTCGCAGCCAAGTGCAGACAAGAAAAAAGGGATTCTTCAAAGGCTCAGCAGGGAACACCTGATCAGTCGGAGGGGCGGCTGGGGCAAGGAAGATGGAGGTCCAGCGGGGGGAGCAGCGGACCAGTAACACATGGAGACGGCAGACGGGCACAGCCCGGCGTCGAAGAGCGCAAGACTGGGAGAATTACAGGCGGCCTTAGCGGCTCCCCGTATCCATACGGGCACCAACAAAGGTACTGGCGAACAACTCCACCATCGCACGGACGCCTTTTCGGACCGCATCGGAGACTTCGTCCCTCGGTCCATACCCGAGAATCGCTTGATTCCATAGGCTGCCCGGCGTTTTTTGCGCCGTATAGGATCCGGCATTGCAGTCCACATGATAGGCGGCGATATATTGTTCGCCCACCGTCCAGACCTCGCAGGTAAAGAATCCGAGTTGGTTGGGCCGCTCGGGCGCATCTGAAGAAGGACCACCGGACGCTTCGAGCGCAATCCCCGGCACTTTATTGAGCAACGTCATCCTCGTGACATCAGTCAACTCCGCCCCGTTGATACCGAGCTTCTCCGCGGTGCCCTGGGTCTGCACTTCGACCGCCACGAATTTCTTAATATGCCGCATGTCGGACACCGGCAGCGAATCCGGATTGGCACCGAGCACAGCAGTCGCCGGCCCGAGGCCGGCCTGACACAGCGCCAGCAACAGGGCGAGTCGGCCCACGGACATTGTCTGTGACCACATCGTCGCGCTCCTCGTTCGGCTCACACGATTCACCGGTACCTCCACCCCACGTGTCACCCTCACCCGCTTTTATCCGATCGTTTCACGGAGCTGGGCGATACGGCATACTGCAGCCGCCATGCCGCCCATCTTAATCCTCTTCATGGCGTTTTCCAACGCACAGCGTGACGACGCCGGCATTATTCGAGCGTTCGCTCCAGCAATGCCCCCACCGGATCAAGTCTGGCTGCCAGCTCCGCCGATAACCCGTGCCGCAATGGCAGGAGCGAGGGCATATTATACGTCAGCCACACGCGACCGGCTTGGTCCTGCCAGGCCAGGGCTTTCATCGGCAAGTCAATGGCCACAGTCGGCGCGGCCAACATGAGCGCCGTGCCGCCCAGGGGATTACCGAAGATCAGCAACTCCGCGGGTGGCATCTCCAACCCGACGTGCTTCGCCTCATCCGCATGATTGATACGGGCGAACAGTCTCATCCCTTTCTCGGTCACGGCCCGCTCGATCCGATTGATCGTCTCAGCCACCGAATAGTGACTCGGCTTGGTTCTGAGCGTATCGTCGGCCTGAGCGGGGGACACGAGGGCGTAGGGCCCCAGCAGCACGCTACACACCATACACATCACTCGAACAGATCGTTTCATGCCAGTCATCTCCTCTCACAGCAGCCACAAGCGCGTCCGGCCTTCAACGCTCACGAGAGAGCTCCACCGCCTCATCCTTGGTCAAGTCCCGCCATTGACCGGGCAAAAGGGCCCCCAACGTGATCGGGCCGATCGCAACCCGCACCAGTCGCAAGGTGGGATGGCCGACCGCCGCAGTCATCCGTCGCACTTGGCGATTCATGCCTTCGCGCAAGGTAAGTTCCAGCCACGCGGTGGGAACATGCTTGCGGAACCGAATCGGCACAGACCGCTCCGGCATCGGAGGCGCCTCCGGCAGGAGACGCGCCTCTGCAGGCCTCGTACGGACTCCGCCGAGCACCACACCTGCCCTCAAGTGCTCCATCGCCGCCGCATCGGGCACACGTTCGACTTGCACAAGATAGACTTTTGGAAGATGGTGCCTTGGATCGGTAATACGATGGGCCAACAGGCCATCGGACGTCAGCAGCAAGAGCCCTTCGCTATCCCGATCGAGTCGCCCGGCCGCATAGACGCCCGGCACATCGATGTAGTCGCCCAAGGTCGGACGCCCATCAGGGTCGGTAAAACAGGGCAATACATTGTAGGGCTTGTTGAACACCAACGTGCGACCGGCACGGCGACCCATCATGCGAATGGCATGCTCCGTCTCGTCCCGATCCGTCGCCCGATCACAGACGCAGTCACAATGCCGTGGAGCACGTTGAAGGAGGGCCTGTTCCAGAAAACCGGTGATGCGGGGGCACTCGAGCTTCCCCGTCTAATCCAATCGCCTGAAACGCGCGGAGTATTCATCATGAGGAACCGGTGTGCTGAAGAAGGCGGATTTACTCTGATTCATGATGCGGGTTTTGACCAGCAGACTTCCATCCCCTTCCAAGGTCAATTCTTGCGCAATGTCGGAAATGTTGCGGATAGGCTCTTCGGCCGCGCCACCCTCCGAGCGAATCCGGTGAATGCGGATCTGGTTACGATCACAGGTGACACGATCCTCCGGCTGGAGGTCGAGTTGATGGGCCGTAATCGCGCCGTCAAACCGATTGACCAACTCGAGCGTGTCCTCGTGCACCAGCTCCACCCGCCCCGCTTGCTGCGCGAGATCCGCCGGCACCGCCACGCCCAGCATGGCGTTCAAGGTGAGCTTGTTATCCCGGTTCCGGTAAAAATTCATCGTACCGGGGAGCGGTTCTCCCTGCAGTTCATACGTCCCGCCGATCTTCGGACATTCCGGCCAAGCGAGGCTTGGCTTCAAGGTCGGCGGCAGAGGCGTTCCCGACGATTGGCAACCGGAAAGACCGATCAGTCCCGTCAGTGCCAGGAGAACAACAGGCGCGCAGATCGATCCCGGCCGATGCATCACGTTGATCATGGCATGAGTCTAGCGAAGCCATCATCCGCCTGTCCAGTCAGATTATGTCGGGCACCTGGGACAGGCCGACCCGATGTGCCGACTTGCGCCAGCCACCGGCCGTGATCGCAGAGGCCGCAGGTTCGGACGGGCCGCTCAATCCGGCTCCCAGACAGTACGGGTCCACGAGATAGGTGCGTACTACGCGCTAGGGACTCCCCAGGCTTGCTCCGTAACGCCAAATGTGGTTCTATCGGCCCAACCCCTCACACTCCTCGTCGGTCGGTCACACACCCGGATATTCAACAAGGAGCCCTGCCATGCGATGGGAAGGTCAACGCGAGAGCCAGAACATCGAAGATCGTCGCGGGATGGGGGCGGCCAAGTCCGGCATGGGTCTGGGACTAGGCGGCATCGTCCTGGTCTTAGCCGTAAGCTTCCTGACCGGAACGAACCCGTTGACGTTGTTGAATATCTTGAACGGCGTCCAGGACATGAGCGCCCCATCGGCACCGGACGGCCAGGGGCCGACAGGGCCACCTCACGACGGCCTCGGTAAATTTGCCTCCGTGGTCCTAGCCGATACCGAAGACACCTGGCGAGTCCTGCTCCCCCGATTGGGAAGCACGTATGAAGATCCCCAGATGGTGCTGTTCACCGGCGCCGTCCGCTCTGCCTGCGGCACCGCCTCGTCCGCCGTGGGGCCGTTTTATTGCCCCGGCGACCACAAGGTCTACCTCGACCTCTCCTTCTTCAACGAGATGGCCCAGCGACTCGGCGCGCCGGGCGACTTCGCGCAGGCCTATGTCATCGCACATGAGATCGGCCACCATGTCCAGAACCTGCTTGGCACCGCCGAAAAAGTCACCCGGCTGCAGCAACGCGCCTCGGCCACGGAGCGGAATGCCCTGTCGGTGCGGATGGAACTGCAGGCCGATTGTTTTGCAGGGGTGTGGGGCTACCATGCTCAACACAGCCGCAACCTGATCGAACCCGGTGATTTCGAAGAGGGGCTACGAGCCGCCGCGGCGATCGGCGATGACCGCCTCCAAAAGATGGGACAAGGCCACGTGCAACCGGAAAGCTGGACCCATGGATCTTCCGAGCAACGAATGACCTGGTTACGGCGCGGCCTCCAATCCGGCGATCCCAATACGTGCGACACCTTCTCGGGCGCGCGCACGTAACCCCCGCCACGCCTTCACGCCCACAAGAGGTCCGCATGAGTCTCTTCGATCTGTTCAAAGCAACTGCGGCCTCGCAGACGCGGGACGCCCTCACCCCCGAACCACCATGGAAGGCGAAGACCGTCATCGCAGCCGGTCTCACCACCCTTGCAGGCATGGCCGGCTGGATATCAGATCTCGCGCCGTTGGCCGTAGCGCGATTCGGCGGCAGTTATATCGGAGGATTTTTTCTCGGGTGGGCGTTTCGCCGATTCGTGAAACTGGTCTTTGTCATTGGAGCCTTCGCCGTTGCCGGCCTCGCTCTGATGAAAAACGTCGGCTGGTTGACGACCGATTGGGGACAGGTCGAACGGCACATCTCACACCATCTCACCGCCGTCCGTCAGGGAGCCGAAGGGGTGAAACAGTTCCTCGCCAGCTATTGGCCGTCAGCCGGCGCCGCCGCAGCCGGAGTGTTTCTGGGGTTCAGGAAAAAATAACCGACAGGGTGTCAGAACCCGATACTGATTCCCCCGCCAGATCGGCTGCCGCCGCCGATGCCGACGCCGCCAAACACATTCCACCAGGGGCCCGGCGCGCGACGGTCCTCCACTCGCCGGGGAGTCCATCGATGCAAATGCTTGACCTCCAGTGTGGGAAAACGATAGTCGGCCTCATCCATTTTTTCGACCGCTGCCCCCGTCACCTCGCCGACAATCGTCACTCTGGTTCCGTCCGCCATCGTGGCCGGATCGAGAAACTCTTTCTGCAACGCGAGAAACCGCCCTTTCGACTCCATGCGGTCGGTCATCGGCTCCTGCTCATCGTCCAACGGAAGTTGCAACACCTCCAGTTGAGTGCCGCCCTTCAAGGCTTTGGCTTTGAGCACTTCACCGGCCCACACCACAACCTTCCCGCGGTAGGAATCGGGAGCCTCCAGCACCTGACTGAACGTCACGGTCTGGTCAATCTGTGGTTCGAGCGACTCGGGGATGACCGACGTCGCACACCCGGCGGTCACAGCCAAGAGCCCCACCACCAGAAACTGGCGTACCTGCATCAGCATGCACTCAGTATAGCGCCGCAGGAGAGAGGATGCCACGGCAACATCCCCCGTCCGTTCCATCTCCCTCAGCGCAGCGCACGACCACATTCCATCCGCTCCCGCCCCTGGGCTATACTGCAGCTCTGACGACATTCTCACGAAAGGAATCTTCCCTATGTCGCGTTCGGCACTTCGTTCCGCAGAACAGATTGTCCGTGGTGCAGTCGGCCTGATGGCCGGTATCAGTCTGGTCGCAGGCATCTTCACGACGGAAGCAGCAGCCATCGAGGCCACGGTGCTGGATCGCGCGAAGCTCGCCACCATCGGCGTCCTGGAAGACACGCAAGACCAGCGCACCCCGGACAAACCGGGCAAGATTCTGGTGCGTGGAACGGGCTTTCATCTTCGCGATGGCTACATCGTCACTGCCCGGCACGCGGCGGAAAAGCAGGATGTGACGACCGGCAGCGTCATTCAGAAACAAATCCATGTCTTGACCACCGACCTCCACGAAATCCCGGCCGACCTCGTCGGCGACAGTGCGTTCATGGACGTCGTGGTCTATCGCGTCACCGAAGCGCATCGCGCCAAGTTACCCGCCGGTGTCTCCTTTGCCCCCGGCGACGTCCAACCGGGGCAGGAAGTCTTCACCGTCGGCTATCCCATGGGCTGGGGCCCGACCATGTCGTTCGGTCACCTGGGCAATACGAACACCTTCCTCCAGACCGTGGACACCCGATTGATTCAAGCCGACGTGGCCGCCTGCAGCGGCAACTCCGGCGGCGGCCTCTTCAACGACAAGGGAGAGGTGGTCGGCATCATGCACGCCATCATCCAGACCGAACGGGACGACTCCACCGCGCATTGCAGCCGGATGGCCTTTGCCATCCCCTCGATGCTGGCTGAACGGATCGTCACCGCCGCCCTGGACGGAAAACCCCTGGCCTTCTCCAAGATGGGCATCCACATGGTGGCCGTAAAGGATGGCACCCGGTGGCGCATGGCCGTACGAGATGTGATGGAACCGGCCAAGTCCGCCGGCATTGAGAAACACGACATCATCATCGCGGTGGACGACACCGACATTCAGGATGCGGCCCATTTAAAGAACTATTTGATCGAACGAACCAAGCCCGGGCAGCAAGTCAGCGTCAAAGTCCGCCGCATCGATACCAATCTGACGTTTACCGTCACGTTGGCTGGAGGGTAACCTGATCTCTTAGGACAGGCCCGGCAGAGCTTGATACCAGCCGTTGGCTTGGACGAGCACGATGGCGCGGTCGAAGAGGCTGCTGATGTGATCGTTGGTCAGGAGTGCGGATTTCGGACCGTCGGCCAGAACCTGTCCCCTCTTCAGAAAGTTCACGCGATCGACCTCGGGCGGAATTTCGTGCAGATGGTGGGTGACGAGCACCACGGTCTTACCTTTGCGGATCTGCGCGCGCACAAGGTCCAAGTACTGGAAGCAGGATTTGAGATCGAGCCCGCTGGTCGGCTCATCCAGCACAAGGACTGGCGGGTCGTGGACCAAGGCTCGCCCGAGAAGAAAGCGCCGCTGCTCCCCCGTCGAGAGATGCCCGAAGACACGCGTGGCGAACGATTCGATGCCCAGCTCCCGCATCACCTCATCCGCCCGGTCGACCTGATCGCGCGTAAACGTCTGATGCTCGTAGGTATCGTTGCTGGCGTAGAAGCCTGAGAGGACCACGTTACGCCCTTCGGCACAGATCAAGTAGTCCCGCTGCAGGTCGTAGGACACGATCCCCAGTTTCTTGCGCACATCCCACACGCTCCAGCGTGCCTCACCAAACAGCCGCACGCGGGTCTCATCCAACGCCAGGGGATGGACTTCACCGGATATCAATTTGAGGAGCGTAGACTTCCCTGCGCCATTGGGGCCGACGATGGCCGCATGTTCGCCCGCGTGGAGGAGGAAGGAAAAGTCCGAGAACACGAGGGTGTCGCCTCGGTACACCGTGGCATGTTGAATGTCGAGGATCGGGGACGAGATCGCCATGAGAGGGTTAGGTGATCACAACCGGACCTGTCGCGTGGGTATCACAATCTGGCTGGTCGCGTCCCGCCGACAACTTTACCCGACCGGCGCGACTGTTCGAGCCCGGCTCGCGCCAAGGCATCGGCACGTTCGTTTTCAGGATGACCGGCATGGCCCCTGACCCAATGCCATTCAAGCCGATGGTCGGCGGCCAACGCGTCCAGACGGCGCCACAAGTCCTCATTCTTCACCGGCTCCTTGCTGGCAGTTTTCCATCCGCGCCGCTTCCAATTGTGAATCCATTCGCTGATCCCCTTTTGGACATACTGCGAGTCGGTGTAGACACGCGCCTCTACCCGATTCGGGAGCGACTGTAAGGCCTCAATGACGGCGAGCAACTCCATGCGATTATTGGTCGTCGCCGGATCCCCCCCACACAATTCGGTTTCGGCGCCGCCGATACGCAGTAACGCCCCCCATCCGCCAGGGCCAGGATTTCCGCTACAGGCTCCGTCGGTATAAATTTCGACCATTGGTTCGAAGGCCCCTTTCGCTGATCCTGACTGATGAACGAGATGCCGCAGGTCTCCCAACCAATGCATCCCCCTAATCCAACCAGGGAGGGATACCGGCATGTCTTGGGCGTCGGTGGGAGTCGAGGTGATCGACGCGATGGATGCTTACTATCCGGAACCAGCGCCCAGCGTTGAGGAGCCGGAAATTTTCGGAGTCGCCGTCTGCACATCAGCGTTTTGCGCACGATGGAGCAGTGCGTGATCCATGAGCACAAGGGCCATCATGGCTTCAGCGATCGGCGTGGCGCGAATCCCGACGCAAGGATCGTGACGCCCATTGGTTTCAACGGTCACCGGATTGCCCTGCTTATCGATGGAACGGCGCGCGATACGAATACTCGAGGTCGGCTTAATGGCAATGGTGACGACGACATCCTGGCCGGTCGAAATGCCGCCGAGAATGCCGCCGGCATGATTGGTCACAAACCCCTCCGGCGTCAGTTCATCGCCATGTTCCGACCCGCGTTGCGCGACCGAGGCGAACCCCGCACCGAACTCCACCGCCTTGACCGCATTGATACTCATCATGGCGCCGGCCAGGTCAGCATCCAGTTTCGCGTAGACCGGGGCGCCCCACCCGACCGGCACCTTTTCGGCCACGGTCGTAATTTTCGCTCCGACAGAATCGCCGGCTTTCCGCAATTCGTCCATGCACGACTCGAGCGTGCTCACAACCTCGGCATTCGCCGAAAAGAACGGATTGTTGCCCACTGCCTCCCAGCTCTGGAATGGCACATCGATCGGCCCGAGCTGACTGAGATACCCACGAATGACGACACCATATTTCTCTCGCAGCCATTTCCTGGCAATCGCCGCCGCCGCCACTCGAACCGCCGTTTCGCGGGCTGAAGACCGGCCACCACCGCGATGGTCGCGGATGCCGTACTTCTGCCAGTAGGTATAGTCTGCGTGGCCGGGGCGAAAGGTGTCGACGAGGTTGCCGTAGTCACGGCTGCGCTGATCTTCGTTCCGAATCAAAAGGGCGATAGGGGTCCCGGTCGTCTTCCCCTCGAAGACCCCGGAGAGGATCTCAACGGTGTCGGATTCCTGCCGCTGCGTCACATGGCGTGAGGTGCCCGGCTTGCGCCGGTCGAGATCCTGCTGAATGTCTTCGGCAGAGAGCGCGAGGCCCGGCGGACACCCATCCACCACGCAACCGATCGCCGGTCCGTGGCTTTCGCCGAATGAGGTGACGGTGAAGACTCGGCCCAACGT
>JACOEF010000867.1 GCA_024998705.1 Nitrospira sp. | reverse complement strand
GAAGTAGCCGGGCACCCCATCCAGGGCCAATGCCCCAAGACACGATGCCCTCCTTCCAGACGATCGAAGCCCACTTGATCCTGTTACAGCAGATTCATGCGCAACGCCAGGAGCTCGTACGGCAGGAATTTCTCTCGCAGCTGACTCCAGGCCAACGGCAATGGCTCGCCGCCCACGCCACACGCACCGTTGATGCCCAGCACGATATCCGTATCCTTGGGCACCGTGTCCCTCACTATGAGGCACAGCGACGAGCGTTGATCGATGAATGGATCTCACG
>JACOEF010000525.1 GCA_024998705.1 Nitrospira sp. | reverse complement strand
TGCGGCCCTGGACTTCTGGGAGCCCCTGAAACGGCACCGGCAGGATAGTCTCCTCTTGGAACCGGAGGAGTTTTATATCCTGGCGTCCAAGGAGCGCATTCGGGTGCCGCCGGGCTATGCGGCTGAGATGGTGGCCTATGAAGCCGCCTGCGGTGAGCTGCGCACGCACTATGCCGGCTTCTTCGACCCCGGCTACGGATACGGAGACGGCAAGATGCAAGGCACCCAGGTTGTCCTGGAGGTCCGCCCGCACGATGTCCCCTTCCTCATTCATGACGGGCAAATCTTCTTCAAAGTAGTGTATGATCGAATGCTGAGGGTGCCGACACAGGTATACGGGACGGCACTCGGCTCGTCATACCAACGGCAAGCCCTCACCCTTAGCAAACATTTTAAGGCCTGACCATGGCACCACCCAGCGACCTTCCAGATTCTTCTACTCATCCGTCCAGGCCGCCGTTGCACCGCCCGGATGACGAAAGCAACATCGACCGCCAAACCCACGTCGTCGGGATGATGGTCGGCACGGCCTTAATGTTCATCGGCTTTCTCGACGTATTTCTCTCCATCAGCGGAGGGTTTGAAATCAACGTCGTTCCGCTGCTGATCTATTTCAGCGGTATCGCCGTGTGGGCCAATGCAGTGGTCGAAAATCCGACCATTCGATATTCCTTGATGGCGGGGTCCGTCCTCCTTAGTTTGGCATTTTTTCACTATGGAGAAGTCCTGTTCTGGCACAAGCAGGTCGTGTTCTGGTCCACCGTCGCAGTCGTCATGTTTTTCATGTTTAAGGCCCCCAAGCCGGCGGCGTGACCGCCCCTCAACCGCGCGCGCCCGGGCGCGCGTCGTCAGCCCCGATGACCATTGCCGTCATCATTCCGGTCCTCAACGAAGCCCGCTGGATCGACCAGACGCTCGCCTACACGGCCACGCTGGGATTCGACGAAGTGATCATTGTCGATGGCGGCAGTGCCGACGAGACCTGTGTGATCGTCGATTCGTACGTCGGCCGTTCGTCGACCGCTGCTCCCATGCGGCTCCTCACAGCGCCCCGGGGCCGCGCACGTCAGCTCAACGCCGGAGCCGCCGGGACCCAGTGCGAGGTCCTACTCTTTCTCCACGCCGATACCCGGCTGCCGGCGTACGCCCGTCAGGCGATCTCGACTGCCCTGGCCGACACGACCTGCGTCGGCGGACGCTTTGACGTCCGCTTTGATTCCCCTCGCCGGATCGCCCGGCTCATTGGACACATGATGAATCTGCGTTCGCGCTGGAGCGGCATCGCCACAGGCGACCAGGCGCTCTTCGTCCGACGGAATATCTTCGAGCAAATCGGGCGGTTTGCAGAAATCCCGTTGATGGAAGACATCGAGTTCTCACGCCGCCTCAAACGAGCTGGACGGCTCGTCCCACTACCGGATCAGGTCGTCACGGCGTTCCGTCGCTGGGAGCAGAACGGCCCCCTCCGCACAATTCTGTTGATGTGGACCCTCCGCTTCCTGTACTGGATCGGAATCAGCCCGTATCGGTTGCAACATTTTTACAGCATTGTGAGATGAACCCATGAGCGCTCCCCCGCCCGACCGCAAACAACCCGCATCAACCGCCCTGGTGATTTTTGCCAAAGCCCCCATCCCGGGAGAGGTCAAAACACGCCTGAGTCCCGGCCTGACAGAAGACGAAGCCGCCACACTACACGGCAGTTTCGTGCTCGATACGTTGGAACGCACCAAGGCAGCGGCAAGTAAGTTCAAGCTGCCGGTCGATCGCTTCCTGGCCTGTGCGCCCTCAAGCTCCCATGTCTTTTTCAAGATCATGGAAGCACGCCACGGGGTCACGCTTCTTGATCAGCAGGGCGGCGACCTCGGCGCCAGAATGGCGCAGGCATTCGCCGCGCTGTTCGCTCGTGGATATCGGTATATTGTCGTGGTAGGTACCGACGTACCGTCTCTGCCACTCACCCATTATCGTGATGCCGTGCAGTCGCTCACCCGACATGATCTGATCCTCGGCCCGGCAAGAGACGGCGGATATTACCTCATCGGCATGACGGCGCCTCACCCAAACCTATTTAGGGACATTCCCTGGTCAACAAACCAGGTCCTGGCACTTACCCAAGAGAAAGCCACGGCGGCGGGATTAAAGATCGCCCTGCTCCCCGTCTGGAGCGACGTGGACACTCTCGACGATCTCCAGGCCCTGATCGACGAATGCGCAGCAGACAAGAAACGTCCCAAACAAGAGCGGGTGTTTTCCATGCGAACGGCCGGTTCGCTGGAGTTGCTCGCGAAACGCCTTCGAACACGTCACCCCTAACGGAGTACCCATGCCGACTCACGTTGCTCTCATCACCGGCGGCGCCAAGGGAATCGGGCACGCCATCGCGCTGGACCTCGCCGCCCAACAGTGGTCCGTGGCTATCTGCTACCGCACCAGCAAAACTGACGCGGATGAAACCTGCGCAGCCATCCTGGCGCGCGGCGGGCAAGCCTTGGCGGTGCAATGCGACGTGTCAGATCCGAACGCTGCGAAGGGTTTGGTCGCGCAGGTCGAAGGCCAGTGGGGTCGAATCGACGCGCTGATCAATGGCGCAGGCCCCTATCACCGCGTGAATCTCTTCGACGAGACGCCCGAGGGTTGGCGTGCCATGTTCGATGGAAATCTCCACCCGATTTTTTATCTTGGGCAGGCGGTCGCGCCAGGAATGAAGGCACGGAAGCAGGGACGCATCATCAACTTCAGCATGGCCAATGCGGACCAGATGGTGGCCCAACCGGAGGTCACGGGGCATTACATCGCTAAAGCCGGGGTGTTGATTCTCACCAGGACACTGGCAAAATTGCTCGCGCCCTACGGCATTACCGTTAACGCCATCTCCCCGGGATTCATCGATTCAGGCAGCGCACCCCCCGAAGAGCTGGCTGGTGTGGTCAAACGAATTCCCGCCGGGTATGTCGGGAGCGTGGGGGATGCGGTCGCAGCGGTGCGGTACTTACTCAGCGAAGAAGCGCGCTACGTCAACGGTGCCAACCTGCACCTCAGCGGCGGATGGGGTATCTGACACAAGCGATCTACTCGGCGAAGAAGAGAATCGCGCCGATGATCGCCGCTGTGAGATAACTTTTTGAATCCTTGACCGCAAACACGACCGGATCGTCGTCCATGCAATTTCGATAGGCCAACATCCAGACCCGGCTGATCCAGTACAGCATGACCGGACAGACCAGCCAGAGGACTTCCGCATGCGTATACAGCAACAGCACCTCTTTGCTGCTGATGTAGAGCGCCAGCACTAATACCGCAATTAATCCACCCGCCGTCCCGATACTCGACACGTGCTCCAGATCCGTCACCCAATACCCTCGACCGTGCAACTCCTTGCCTTCGGCTTCACCCGCGAGCCGAATTCTGTAAACCGTTTGACCAGGGCAAGGCTCAGGAAGAGAAACAACGAAAACGTCAGCAACCAATGGGAGGGAGCGACTCCCGTCGCGGCTCCGCCGCCATACACCCGCACGGTGTAGAGTTGGGCCAATACAATCACATCCAGCAGCCCAAACTGCTTGAGGTAGAACGAATAGCCGGTTGTCAGAACTAGATAGCCCGCCAGCACGAGCAAAAATGATGAGGGTAGCGCCAGCGCCAATCCAATACCTCCGACCAGACAACCAGCAGCCAGTAGGAGCCCGAACGGAATCGAGAGATTGCCAGACGCGAACGGGCGATCTTTCCTCCTGGGGTGACGGCGATCGGAAGCCAGGTCGAGACAATCATTGACGATATAGACGGCTGATGCGCAGAGACTGAACGACAGGAAGGCGATGGTCGCCTGCAGTAGCAGGGCTCTATTAGTGATTTGATGCGAAGCGACGACCGGAATGAACACCAGCACATTCTTCGCCCACTGATGCAGGCGTAAGGCCTTGGCCACCTGCTTCGGCCAATTCACCGGCTCGCTGAACACCCGACTGACCGGGGTCCGCGCTTGCGCACGGCTTACCAAACCGGCAGAGGCATTCACCACGATCGCCTCGTCGGCCTCGGCCCACACCGGCAAATCGGCAGTCGAGTTTCCGGCATAGGCAAAGCGGCGGACGCCATGCCGTTCGACCAGGAGGGCGACCTTGCGGGCACCTTTGAGGTCGGTCGAAGCATCACTGCCGAAGCCCCTCTCATCGAACAACTCGAGATGAGCCGCCACGGCACGGGCCAAACTGTCATGACTGGCAGTCGCCAACACCAGTTCCCGGCCGGACCGGCGTTCGTTGGCAAGGAACTCGACGAGCGCCTGATCGTAGGGCAATGTGCCGGCATCGAGCGTCACCCGGCGGGCAATCTCATGCTTGAAGGCGGCTTTGCCTTTCAGCAACCAGAAGGGCAGCTGAAAGATCGAAAGAGGACTCTGCTTCAGCAGCGCCAGCAGCGATTCC
>JACOEF010000283.1 GCA_024998705.1 Nitrospira sp. | reverse complement strand
CGGTGGGCCGGAGGGCATCGCGGAACGGCCCGGTTGTTGCTGGAACATCCACGCGGTATCGCTTCGCCCCTGTTGCTGATCGACCGTCACCCGAAGCATGCCCATTTCAAGGCCTGTTGTTCGGAGCGATGACTCCAGCGATTGTCCCTGCTGCAGCAGGCCTTGCCCCAGTTCTCCGTGTTCCGTTCGAATATGAGCATGCACGGTCTGATCGCTCATCATGACGCGCACCCGCAAAGGCCCCATGTCCAGGGGATCCAACTCGAGCATGACACTCTGTGACACCGGCGCGGTTCCCCGAAGTTCGGACAGACGTTCGGATTCGGCAACACGGAGGGCCGTCGTCGGTTGTCCGGCATCCTGACGACCGGACGCGCTGTCGTCGGAGGGAACGGCCGGCTGTTGCATGCCGTTCATGCGATCGAGAAATGGCGATCGGTCCACCGATCCGTTTGCGCTCACCTGCCCCGGTAGCGAACGATCGTTCCCCGCTGCAGAATCGGAAAACTGTTGTGACTCCTTCTCCAGGTACGTGTCGGCGTTGGCACCGTCTTGTCCTCGGCTCAGAGACGTCACCGCGGAGAGTCCCTCGAGAAATGCCGGTCGATCGACCTGAGCCGCCGCCGCTGGTTCCGAGACACCGGCTTCCGGCTTGCTGTTCGGCGCGGCGGTGAGCATCGCCTTCATCGTGTTCGAGTCAAGGTTGATGTCTTTGAGCAACACACCGGCGTGATCTGTACTCGTGTCCGGTGCGAGGGGCTGATTCTCAGGCTGCAACGACACAGGGAGAGGTATGGTCTCCTGGCTGCCCGCTTCCTTTTCGGCCGTCGTCGTTGATTCAGAATGCGGAGCGGCAACAACGGGTGCGACCTGGCCAAGCGCTTCTGGTCCCGGAGTGACCATTGGTGTACTGATAGAGCCGGGTTGAGCCGTAGAGGATTTCTGGACGGTCGCCGCAGCGGCGGCCTCCTCTCCGGCAAGAACCGGCGAGTCTGAATCTGTGTCTGAATCGGAGCCGTCTGCCTTCGGTGCGACGGACATGCCTTCGAGGGGTGCCGTCACCATCATCGAAGCCAGGAGCATGCCCTGCTGCTGCGTGGGTGCCTCATCAGCCTCGTCAGGGTCTTCGTCGACGCGTATGTCATCCACTTCCTTCTCGGCAACACAGTCTTTCGTCGCGCAGACCTGGTCACGCTCACGCGCCGGATGTTCACGTTGTACTGCAGCGGTGGGGCGATCGGCTTGCTGGTGCGATGACTCAACTGAAGCAGGTCGTGACGAGCCCGTTGGGGACACACGCTTGGCGCCTGCCCGGCCAGATACCGGTTCCTGCCGCATCATGTGCTGGCGCGACTCTGCTCGTTCAAGTACCGAATCGAACTCGCGGGAGCCCCCTGCGTTGTGGGCCGGTTTTGGACGGTCTCGACTGTCCACAATGGCTTGTGCACCCTGACTTGGAAGTGCGCTGAAGAGCGACTGCATATCGGTGGCCATAGATGTTCCTATCCGTTTCGAGACCTGTGCGCTGTCATGAAACACTATTACAAAGGCCGTGCCATCAAGCCGGCGCGAGAAAACCCCGTCTGACAAGGGATTTTCATGAGGATGACAGTGATTCGGGTCTTGGATACGGAAGATTCTGCAGGAGGCGAGGGAAAAACCTGCCGGATAACCGGGCAGGAGGAAGCAATTGTTACGGAGACGTGAGCAACTGCTCGGTGAGTCGAGCGGCGCGATCAGGTTTCACTTCGGCGAGGATGGCGCCTGCGGATTTTCCCTTGAGTAACCGCAACACTTCCACGGCTTTGCGGTCCGGCATCCGCTCCAGGCGGGCGGCCGCTTCCTCAGCTGGCATGGCTTCGTAGATTTTTGTCAGTTGCGCCTGATTGACGTTGGCCGCCCCACCGGGCTTCGCGCTCGGCTTGGATTTCTCCGCGTCAGTGGTCGCCTTCGCTTGGGCTGCTTGGCGTCGTTTTTTCTCCGCTTCCACCGCCTGTTCATGCCGGGTGACAATTTCTTCGAGTTCGGCCTTGAGCTCCAGGAGGTGCATCTCGGATCCACGCAAGGCCGCCTCACGCTTGTCGAGATCACGTTTACACTGTTCGAGCATCTGAAGGATTTCACGCGGCGCGCTGACGGCCGGCCCGTGCACCTCTTTCTTGCTCGCCTCAGGTTTCGATTCCTCCTTGGAGGCTTCGGCTGGAGATGCGGTCGTTGCCTCCTCCGCGAACACAGGAATCGCGAAGCCTCCGACCAGAATCACAGCCAGGATCATGTGCGCGACCGGCCGTCTGTGTTGATCTCGAGCGTCGCTCAGATGAATCCGACTCATCCCCTTGCTCCCTTTTGTAATGGGCTTCGTCGCCACGCCCGTTCGTCCAACAATTGCTGGTCTTGTCGATCCCGCCGGCGGCGCAACTCGAGTGCCGCGCGCGCATCAAGGAGATCGAGTTTCTTGCGATACTGCATGGCCTCAAGCAATTCACTGCGTTTCCGTTCCATCTGAGTTTGTTGGGCCGCCTGTGTCTGCTCAAGGTTCTTCCGCGCCGCAAGAGACTGATCCATGGCATCAAGATGGCCGTAGGCCTGGGCAACGGTACTCCCCTGCTGGACCTGAAGGAGATACCGGTCGGCATCTCCCCTGGCGCGGGCGTCCAGCATGGACATACGATCGATCGTCTGCTGCAACGCACTCACATGTTCCGCCAATTCGAGTTTGGCAACTTCTTCGAGTTGGATGGCATAGGTACGAAGCACGGTCACGTTCATCGAATCGCTCCTGCCAGTGCGAGCAAGCCGTCGATAGACTGAGATAACCCGACGGGCTCTTTGGTCTCCTGCCGCAGGAATGCCGTGATACCCTCATGGGCAGCCACAGCTTTGTCCAAATCTTTACTCATGCCGGGTTTGTAGGCACCGAGGGTGATGAGATCTTCGGAGCGCCGGTACATCGCGGTCCGTTCGAGGACCAAGCGGGCGGCAGCGTAATGCGCCGGAGCCACAATGTCGCGCATCACCCGGCTCGTACTCTGCAAGATATCGATGGCTGGGAAATGGTTGCGGGCTGCGAGTTCACGGGAGAGCACGATATGTCCATCACGAATGGACCGCACGGCATCCGCCACCGGATCATTGAGGTCGTCGCCGTCGACCAGGACCGTATACAACCCGGTAATACTCCCGCCACTTTGAGCCGGCCCGACCCGCTCCAACAATTTCGGCAAAACCGCAAATACGGACGGTGTATAGCCTTTGGTCGTAGGGGGTTCACCGATCGCTAAGCCGACTTCCCGCTGGCTATAGGCCAGTCGCGACAACGAATCCATCATCAGCAGCACATGTTTGCCGCAATCACGAAAATACTCGGCGATGGCCGTCGCCACTAAGGCTCCTCGAATACGAACCAGCGGCGGTTGATCCGAGGTGGCGACCACGACGATCGAGCGGGCCCTCGCTTCGGGAGTAAGATCTCGCTCCAGGAACTCTTTGACTTCTCGCCCTCGTTCGCCGACGAGGGCGATGACCCTGACATCGGCCTGCGTATATCGGCTGATCATGCCCAACAACACACTCTTCCCCACGCCGGACCCGGCAAAGACGCCGATTTTCTGGCCCTGGCCGCAGGTCAGCAACGCATTGATCGCTCGAATGCCAAGGTCGACGGGTTGCGTGATTCGGGAGCGATGCAGCGGATTCAACGGAGGTGCGTATAACGGAACCCGCACATCGGTTCGCAGCGGCGGCAATCCATCCAACGGATGCCCGAGGCCGTCGAAAATTCGCCCCAACATCTGCGGCCCGACCGGCACCGACGCGACATGTCCCTTCATAACAACCCGGCTGCCTGGTCCGATTCCCTGCATTTCACCCAGCGGCATGAGCAGGACACGGTCCTCGCGGAAGCCCACGACCTCCGCCATCACGGCGCCGTGTCCGCCCTCACGAGTGATCTCACAGATCTCTCCGACGGATGTGAACGGGCCCGAGGCTTCGATGACGATCCCTACCGCCTGGGCCACACGACCCGTGACAGAAAGCGGTTCGACCTGTTCAAGACGCTCACTAAGTTTCACCGGCATCCCGCTTTCTCAACGCCTCACCCAGTCGGAGCAGTTGGGTATCCAGCGTCGCGTCGATCAACAGACTCTGTGCCTGCACCAGACACCCACCCGGACTGACGGCCGCGTCGGATTCAAACTTCAGCGTCAACGAACCATGCGGTGTTTGGCTTAACGCCGCTCGTGAGGCTTCCAGCACCGGCACGTCAGACGGATGCACCCGGATTCGGACAAGCCCGCTTTCATGCAGATGCGCGAGTGCCGTCCGCACCTGGGTGACAATCACGTCGCGTTTCTCGGTGACCAGGTCGCGCAGCACCTTTTGTGCGATCATGAACGAGAGCGATGCCACTTCCTCTTCGACCGTGTCGTGAAGGCTCCGCCAGCTGCTCTCCAATTGCGCCATGAGCGATGTCGTCAGGGCCTGCTCCCGTTGTCGCATGGCCGAGACCCGATCCATGGCCCGCTTCTCCCCTTCGGCCACACCCCGCTCGAATTCGGTGACATCGTCCGTTCCGAACGGCCGGTTGCCACGACTGAAATCCGCCAGCGGCACCGTCCGCAACTGAATATTGCCGGATCGAATCAAGGTTCGCGTCAAGACGGTGTTCTCTTGCCGAAGGCGATAGAGTTCCAGCAGCCGCGAGACGGCTTGTCTCACCAATTCAGCTTCAAATGGTTTGGTTAAGAAATCCGCCGCACCGGATTTCATGGCGCGGACGGCAAGCTCAATATTCCCGTGCCCGGTCATCACGATGCCGAGAAGGCGACTATCGACATCCAGCGCTTGTTGCAAGAATCCGATCCCATCAGTCCCGGCCAGTTGAACATCGACGATCAGGACCGCGATTGGATGGGCTTTCAAAAGCGCCAGGGCTTCAGTCACCGAGCCGGCCATGAGCATCGGATGGCCGGTGGGTTTCAGCATCTCAGACAGGAGACGGCAAATGGAGGGCTCGTCGTCCACGATAAGCACCGCGCGCGGCGCGAGCTCTCTATCGGCTGTCGCAGGAGAGGGCTGCGGCATCCCCTTCCCCAAGGCCACCGTTCCCATCTAGAGTAGCTCCTCGCCGCCCCCGCCCCCGATCACGATACGCCCTTCCTCCTCGAGCTTTCTGCAGACCTTGAGGATGTTCTGCTGCGCCTTCTCGACATCCGACACCTTGACCGGCCCGCGTGCCTCCATATCTTCCTTCAGCATCTCCGCCGCGCGACTGGACATATTCTTGAGGAACTTGTCCTTGATCTCCGGCGTGGCGCCACGCAGGGCGATCGGCAGATCCTCTTTGCTGATTTCTTTCATGAGTTCCTGCATCCCGCGGGAATCCAATTCCACCAGGTCATCGAAGACAAACATCAAGGCTCGAATGCTGTCCGCTAACGCCTGATCGCGCTCGGTAATCTTGGCCATAATGGCCCCCTCGGTGTTCTTGTCGACGCGGGTGAGAATGTCGGCCATCAATTCCGCGCCGCCGACCGACATGCTCGACATCCCCATCGAGGCGGATAAGATTTCCTGCAGGCTATCGCTTAGCTCCGAGAGGACCTCAGGCTGCACCTCCTGCATCGTGGCCAACCGGAGAGATACATCCGCGTGCAGATGCACCGGTAACAGCGCCAACACCGCGCTGGCCTGCTCCGCCTCCATCTGTCCCAAACACACAGCAATCGTCTGGGGATGTTCGATCTTGAGAATCTGTGCGATCGTACGCGGATCCACCCATTTCAGCGCATCAATACCGGGATAGGTCTTGGTGTTCAGGGACTCCATCATTCTGGCGGCCTTCTCAGGTCCGAGCGCCCTCTTCAGGATGGCTTCCATAAATTCACGTCCCTCGAACTCCACTTCACCCGTGGAACTCGCTTGTTCGAATTCGGCGATCACGCTGTCCTCTTCCTGCTTCGTAATATTCGCCGTCTCTTTCATAAAGGATCCGAGCTTGCGAATATCTTTCGGATCGAGCGCCTTCATGACCGCCGCCGCGGCCTCTTCCCCGATCGCCCGAATCAAGATGGCTGCTTTTTGTGCACCTGAGAGTTCTTTGCTCATGACCACCGATCTGCGAGGTTAGGCGTTACTTTTCAGCCACTGCTTCACCACGACTGCCGTATTGGCGGGATTATTCTTCGCCATATCGAGAATTTGGCCCGGCTGTTTCCCCGTGATGGCGGCTTCAACCTGTCCCACGGACGCCGGCAAAGCCGGGGTCTCGCCAGCACTGACAGCGGGCGAAGACTGAACCAGCATGACCATCAACGGCCGGACGACCATGAAGAAAATCAGGAAGAAGAGGACTCCGCCCACCGCGTAACGCACGTACGGCATCCAGGCCTTGCTCGTATCCGGCGCCGCCTCCACTCCAACGGCCGGCTCTTCCGCACCAAGTCCGAATTGAATACTGACAACCTCGACTTGGTCCTGGCGCTCGGTGGAATACCCCATGGCCTTCTTGACGATTTCTTCGATCCGCTTCATTTCTTCTTCCGTGCGAGGCACATACTTCTTGGGCTGTTCGGCTGCGCCTTCTCCGGCCTTGCCGCCGCCTTCATAGGTCCCATCCACCAACACCGCCACCGACAGTTTCTTGATCGTTCCGGTCGGCTCCACAATGCGGGATACCGTCCTGCTGATCTCATAGTTGACCGTCTCGTCTTTCGTCTGATTATTGTTCGAGCTGGACTGTCCGCCCTCGGCTTCCGTGCCACCCGGCACATTCGACTCCACACCGGGTACGCCGCCGGACGTGCCGTTTACGCCGCTGGACTTCTCCTGTCCACGCTGCTCACTCCGCACGACCTGCCCGTTCGGATCATAGCGCTCTTCCGTCGTTTCGATTTTCCTGAAATCCAGCGTGCTCGACACACGCACGACGGCCTTATTGACGCCGACGATCCGTTCCAACATCGTTTGAATGCGGGTCTCGATATCCTTCTCGAGTGTGCGTTGATATTCCATCTGTGTGCCGGAGAGCCCGGCCGACTCGTCGCTAGACGTATTCGACAGCAAATTGCCGTGCCCGTCCACGACGGTGACATCCCGTGCCTGAAGCCCTTCCACACTACTGGAGACGAGGTGCACCACGCCCTGAATTTGCGCTTTTGACAGCGTTTGACTGGCGCGTAGCGAGACGACCACGGACGCACGCGCGCGATCTTGCTCGGTGGCAAACAACCGCCGTTCTGGAATCGCCAAATGGACGCGCGCGCGTTCGACTTCCGGCATTTGTGTGATCGTGCGCGCCAATTCGCCTTGTAACGCCCGCCGATAATTCAACTTCTGGACGAAATCGGACATCCCCATCGTAGTCCGATCAAAAATTTCGTAACCTACGCCGCCGCCATGCGGCAAGCCCTGACCGGCCATCTCCAACCGCAGATCATGCACCTGCGCGCTAGGAACCAGAATCGTGCTACTCCCATTGGCGGTCTCATAGGGCACCTTCGCGTCCTTCAACTTGTCGATGATACCCGACGCATCCTCTGCCGCCAGATTTGCAAACAGCACCTGCATGTCAGGCTGCTGCGTCCACAGCGTCACTGCGACCAGACCGGCAATCGATCCGGCAAGCGCGAGCAGAATAATGAGGCGTTGGTTAATCGTGAACTGGCTGAATTTTGAAAACATACGCTGTGGAATCCTTTATGCGTGAGACCGCAGACCGGATGACTCTCGCCTAAATCTGCATCCGTTGAATTTCCTCATAGGCGGTCACCAACTTGTGTCGCCCCTGCATCACCAACTGGAACGACACATCCGCCTGTTGCAGCGCTACCATGGTTTGATGAATGTTGGTGCTTTGGCCGCTCACCAGCGCATCCACGGCTTGGCTCGCTCCGGTCTGGGCATCATTGATATGCCCGATCGCCTCTTTGAGAGATCCCATAAAGTTCGCCGCACCGGTCTCACCGCCCTGCCCCGCCTCGTGGATCTCAGGGGCCTCGATCGGTCGGGGCATCTGAGCCCCGGCAATACGCAGATCAGACATGATTACCTCCCAATCTCCAATGCGCGATTCCACATCGTGCGGGTCGCGTTGATCGCCTGCACGTTCGCCTCATAGGCGCGGGAGGCACCGATCATATTCACCATCTCTTCCATCACGTTCACGTTAGGCATGGTCACGAACCCTTTCTTATCCGCATCAGGATGACGAGGGTCGTACACCTTTTGCCCGGGCTTCTGGTCCTCGATGACGCGGGCCACCTTGACCCCATCCAATGCGTGTCGGCCCGGTCCGGATGTCACTTGCTTAAAGGCTTTCTGAAATTCAGATGACACCGGCGCCGCCTGAAAGACGACATCCCGTCGGCGATAGGGCCCGCCCGTGCTTGTTTTTGTCGACTGGGCGTTGGCCAGGTTGCTGGCGATGACATTTAAGCGATGCCGGTGAGCATCGAGTGCGGAGACGGAAACTGCGAGGCTATCTGTCAGATCCATCGGACACCTCTTTCTGATTCTGATCGAAGATCATGGTTTCGTGCGCATCTACGTTGACGCTTATCGTCCGTCACGAATGGCGCTGAGGAGACTCTTGAACCTCATGCTGATGATGGTTGCGGCCGTGTTGTACTGCTGAGCGTTATCCGACATCTTGGCCATTTCCAGTTCGATATTGACGGAATTGGCGTCGAGGGGCAGATCTCCTGCCGGCACCTCTTCGAGCTGGCCCACCACTCGCTGATACCCCGTGCCTGTGGGACCGAAATGTTGTTGATTGGTGGACACCAGGGAAATCGGGAGTTTCCCTTGCTGCGCATGCGTTAGCGCTTGACCGAAGTTCAAATCCCTCGCCCGGTACTTGGGCGTTTCTTCATTCGCGATATTCGCCGCGATCACTTGTTGACGGGCCCCGCGCAGATCCAGGGATCGGCTGAGCAACTGCATGGTTCTGTCGAAAATAGTCATTGATATGCTCCTTCGATCAAATCCGCCATCAAATGGTGTGCAATCCGTGTACCGCGCTCAGAGACCTCCGAATCGGAGTCATAGAAATGTTGTACAGGCCCTCATGGTCGGCACTCGGCAAAAATGTCCGGCCGCGAGAAGAATCTGCCTAGTGGGGGCCTGCCCTCTTCAGGACTTTTCGGCCTCGACCTGGTATCCCATATCCCGGTACTCGCGTAATTTATTCCGGAGGGTTCGGATGCTGATGCCCAATTCCTTGGCCGCGTGAGTGCGGTTTTCTTTGACACGCGCCAGGGTTTTGAAAATAAGATCCCGCTCCATTTCCCACAGCGACCCATGGACGGATGGAACCGTGATGGCTTCCGCCGGCTCTGCGTCTCGTACCGGCAACGTTCCATCCCCCGGCATCAAATGATCCACATCGACTGCGCCTCCGGTGGCTACCAGGATGGCACGTTCCATCACATTTTCGAGCTCACGGACATTCCCCTGCCAGAGTCGTTGCTGAAGGTCGGCGATCGCCCGCTCCGACAACGTCGGCATGGTGAGGCCGTTGCGCTGCGCCGAAGATCGAAGGAAATGTCTGGCCAGAAGTGGAATATCGCCCGGACGCTCCCGCAGCGGCGGCACCGTGACCGGAAATACGTTCAAGCGATAGAACAGATCCTCCCGGAAGCGCCCTTGGGTGACTTCGTGATAGAGGGATCGATTGGTCGTGGCAATCACGCGAATATCGACCGGCACCGGCTCGCGCCCGCCGATGCGATCCACTTCACGCTCCTGCAACACACGCAACAATTTTGACTGCAGGCCCAAATTCATTTCACTGATTTCATCGAGGAACAACGTGCCGGTGTGCGCCATTTCGAATTTCCCCAACTTCTTCTGAATGGCACCGGTGAAGGCCCCGCGTTCATGACCGAACAATTCACTCTCCAGCAGGCTGTCCGGGAGAGCGGCGCAATTCAACGCCACAAACGGGCGATGCGCGCGCGGACTCCGAGCATGGATATAGCGCGCCATGAGCTCTTTCCCCGTGCCGCTTTCGCCGCTGATGAGCACGGTGGCTTGACTCGCCGCGACGCCTTCCAACGTCGTCAGCAAGCGGATCATGCCAGGGTCCTGCGTTAAAATTGCGCGCGCTTCGAGCGTCGCCGGCCCCTCCTGTTCATCCGGCACAGTCGTGGCCTGCAGGTTGAGGATCACGCGCTCCAACAAGTCCGTGGAGAAGGGTTTCAGAATATAGTCGTTCGCGCCGTATTTCATGGCTTCCACCGCGGTCTCCACGGTGCCGTAGGCGGTCATGAGGATGATAAAACTCTGGGGGGATTTCTGTTTGATCGCTTTGACAAGTTCCAGTCCGTTCAAGCGCGGCATCTTCAAATCGGTCACCACCAACCAGGGTTTCACGCGTTCGATCTGTTCGACCGCGTCGGCCCCATCGATCGCACCCCGCACCTGATAGCCCAATCGGCGAACGGTTTCCGACAACGCTGTTCGCATCGACGGTTCATCATCGACGATCAACACTAGACGCGCGTCTTCTGAACAGGCCGAGGGGCTCTGCAAAGTCTGTTGCTCACTCATTCGTAAGTCTCCTCTTCTGTTGCGCGCACGACCCGAAGGGATTTCACAGACCGGCCGGTCAGCGCCGCGGTTCGCACAGGCACATGCGACGGCTTCGCGGGGCCCCAGGGCAATGTCATGACAAAGGAGGTGCCTTGCCCGGGCCGACTCTCGACATCGATGCGGCCATGATGCGCATCCACCAGCGCATGGACGATCGCGAGTCCCAGGCCTGTGCCCTCATCTTTCGTCGTAAAAAACGGATCAAACACCCGCGACTGCAGCTCTTGGGGAATCCCGTTTCCTGTATCACTGACCGTCACCTGAATGGCGGGTGAGTCTGAAGCCCCAGCCGGCGCAGGTCGAGCGGACAACGTAAGGGTGCCGCCTTCGGGCATCGCCTGAACCGCATTCAGGACAAGATTCAGCAGCACCTGCTTCATCTTTCCCCCGTCGCACCACATCTGCGGCACCTGGGGATCGACCTCACAGCGGACCACGATCGCCGCCGGCGACATCGCATGGCTCGCCAGGGTCAAGACCTCCCGAAGCAGTGGTTCGGTCTTCTGCCACGCCACTTTCGAACAGTCTGGCCTGGTATAGACAAGGAGGTTCGACAACACCCGATCCATGGCCTGCACCGCCACCGAAATATGCTCTACGTAGGTCCGCAACTGCGGCTGGTCGCGCAAATCCTTGCGCAACATCGAGGCGAATAATTCCACGCTCCCCAGCGGGTTCCGGATCTCGTGCGCGATGTTGCCGACCATTTGCCCCATCGCTTCCAAACGATTGCGTCGCTGCAACCGGTCTTCGAGTTGACGAATCTGGGTCACGTCATGAATCAGCACCAGCTTGCCGATCAAGCGGCCTAGCTCATCGGTCAGATCGTTCTGTGAAAGCGCGATCGTCATACCCGTCGGAAGCACCAACGGGTACTCACCGTGATCTTTACGGATCTCCTCCAGAACGTCCGTCGCCCGACGACCCTTGAGCTGCGTTTGCGAGACACCCAGGAGACGTTCCGTGGCGTGATTGCACCGCACGACCACATCCTGCGAATCGGCCACGATCACTCCCGTATCTAACGATTCCAACACCGCCGTCACATGGGCGCGCATTTCCTCCGTTTCGCGGAGATGTTCGCGCAAGCTGGCATTGGTTTGCGCCAGTTCGAGATCCATTTGCTGCAGCCGTGTCGTCAACGTGTCGTAGGACTGTTGCAGCACGGTGGCGGCCTGATCAAAATCGTGAAACGCGCGTGTCAGGAGCTCATTGTTCGAGGTATCCGGACTGGGAGTGGTCATCGTTTCTTGGCTCCCACCGCTGGCGTCGGTTCAGGCGCTTCGGTCTGCAGCACGGCGGCGATGCGTCGCATGAGAGGATCGGGGTATTCATGCAGCGCACGAACCCCATTCCGTGCCACGTCGGCGCGCTTTGCCCCGCGGGTCAACTGCACGATCTGGATGCGCGCCCACGCTTCCTGTTCCGTTTCGAGCCCCGCCATCAGCGCCCGCTTGTATTGATCGATAGCCGGCTCCGGACGATTCAGTCTCGCCAAGACATCGGCATGTCGCAGCCGGTCCAACGCCGACAGATCCAGCCCGGCCTTGAGGACGCTCTCATACAAGGGTGCCGCCTCAGCATCCCGCTTGGCTTGCCCCAGGGCACCGGCCAGCTTGAGCTGAACCAAGGCACGATCGGGATGGCGCGGATTGTGAAGCAACCATTGCTTCCCGAGCTTGAGTAACCCGCCGAGATCGCTCTCGCCCGGGAAGGAGGTCAGAATTCCGAGCAATGCCTGGCCGGCAAATCGTCCGAGGGGAAATTGAAGCCGGTACCGCTCGAAGACGGCGCGCGCCGCACGCATGT
>JACOEF010000468.1 GCA_024998705.1 Nitrospira sp. | reverse complement strand
GTAGTTCACCGGCGACGAGAAGGTGCGTTGTCGTGTGGTGATGCGAAAGTGCGAATCCTTCAGTTTCACGGTGAATGATCCGGCGGCCAGTCCCTCCAGCCGGAGATCGTGGGTCAAGGTTTCAAGAAATCCATGGAGGATCGGTTCCAGCAAGGTTGGATCGTTGGTGTCTTCGTCGAAGGTGGTTTCGTGACTCACGCTCTTGGCTTCGCGATCGGCTACCACGGGATCGGAGTCGTGGCCGCGCGCGAGGGATTGAAACGCCGCCAGGCGGGTGCCAAGCAGACGAATGAGGGATTGTTCGAAGCGGGGTTGGAGCAGATCGCCGACGGTGTGAAGGCCCAGCCGTTCGATGGCTTCGGTAGATTTCGGGCCCATGCCCGGCAATGAACGAATGGGGAGCGGGGCGAGAAACGCGGCTTCGGTGCCCGGTTCAATCACCGCGAGGCCATCGGGTTTATGCGCATCGGCGGCGATTTTGGCGACGGTTTTGCCGGATGCCAGGGCAATGGTACAGGTCAGGCCGGTTGTGCGGGTAATGTCGGTTTTGAGCGCCTGCCCCAATTCACGCGGATCGGGATGGCGGGTTTGTAACCTCGTTGTATCGGCATAAAACTCGTCGATACTCGTCCACTCGGTTTCCGGGAAAAACCGGCTGGTGATGTCCTGAAGCTGGTGATGCAGGCGCTGATACAACGGACGGTCTGGCGGCACGAGAATGAGTTGAGGGCAGAGCCGCATGGCCTGGATCGTCGGCATGGCCGATCGCACTCCGAATCGGCGAACCTCATAACTTGCTGCGGCGACAATGCCGCGAGGCGGAGGCCCGCCGACGGCCACCGGCTTTCCTTTCAACGATGGGTCAGCCAGTATGGATGCCGAGGCAAACATTGCGTCGATGTCGCCGAAAAGAATCTGTCGGGGCCAACGTCCGGACATCGATGTCCTACCCGGGGGTGAAGCACAAGCCGAGTTGAAGGCCTGCGGCGGTCGCGTGGACCGGTTCCGCGATCGTGACGGGTGCTGTAGCCGGAAGCTCGCGGAGCGGCCCTCGACAGGAGCCGCAGAAATGGCGTCGCGGTTGAATGCTCCGGCGCTGCCGTTGGTAAATGTACCCGCAGTGCTGGCAGCGCCAGGCATACTTGGCCAGCGCGGCGACTTCTTTGCCCAGCGAGTGGTAGATCGTGATCCTCAGCCCGTCTTGATTCATCCGGGCCATCATGCGACGAAAATCGGCGCCATGATTCGGGCGGCGTTTCAGGATATCGTATTGCCATTGGTGAATCATTTCGTGCGCCAGGGTCATGACAGTTTCGTGGCTCGGCTCCGGGTTGTTGGGATCGAGCAACACCGCCGACAGTCTGATGCACCGCCGCGTCGTTGGTTCCTCGGCGGTGCGCGCGAGCGGTTGTCGTGGTCCAAGCCGGCAGGTAAACATCCCGGCCGAGGAGGTCAGTCGACGGCTCCATTCGATGGGAATCGGAGGTAAGGCGCCTTGAAAGTAGCGGCGGTTGAGATCGGACCAGAGGGTGAGCAGCGGTTCGTGAGAGGGTGACATGGTCTTCACGGGATGATTCAGCTGCCGAATGAGCGACAGGGCTCAGGACTCCGGGTCAGCGGCCGGACAACTCTTCAATGACCGCGGCGGCCAACAGCGGCACCATGATCTCGTGATGGCCTGTCAGGGCGTATCCCTTGCCGCCTTTCTGGGTTGGGCGGCGCACGACATTGGTCATGGGACGATAGTGTGTGAGGAAATCCATGTTCACCGTCGTGATGTTGGTCAATGGATGGCCGAGGTTGCGCCCAAGCGAGACGGCTTTCAGGAACACTTCGGGCAAAATCACGGCAGATCCAAGATTGAGATAGACCCCGCCTTCCATCTCGGAGACCACGGCTGCCAGGCGGCGAAAATCGAGCAGCGAACCCGCCCCGATCGCGGCACCGTCGGCTGACGGATGCATGTTAATGATATCGGTCCCCACAGCCACGTGCACGGTGACGGGAAGGCCCAGCCGGAAGCCGGTGGCCAGCAGGCTGGTGGCGCGATGAGGAAACTGTTGCTTTCGTCGATCGATGTAACAGCCGAGCGATTCGCCAAGCCCCTGACCTTCTTTCATGCCCAGGGTGATGGCTTCATTCAGCATGCGGCCGGTTTCTTCCGCCATGCCGAATCGGCCGGAGTCGATCTCCGCGTCCACTTCTTCGGACGTGTGCCCCATAAACGCGAGTTCGAAGTCATGGATGATGACCGCTCCGTTCATGGCGAGAGCGGTCACGATGCCGCGTTCCATGAGATCCACCAGGAGCGGTCCCAGCCCGACTTTCACCACATGGGCGCCCATACCGACAATCCCCGGCTTGCCGTTGCGATGGGCTTTGGCAATGGCCTGTGCCACTTCGCGCAACGTTTTGACCGCTAGGATATCGGGGAGCGAATCGAGAAACCGCGCGAACGAACGACCCTTGGTCCAGACCTTGGCGAAGTTCGACACTTGCACCTTGCTGTGCCGACGCTGGAGCGGATAGGTCTTCAAGCGCGACGCATCGATCGGCCGGATGATCGCAGGGGGCGCGGAGACTGCAGTGGGACGCTTACGCCGGGTTGGCAAGAACGTGATCCTCAATGAGTTCGCAGAGTACATGCCCCAGCGTGATGTGACTTTCCTGAATACGGGCGGTCAGCGTGGAGGGCACGACAAAGGCGTAGTCCACCATCCCGGCCAGTTTGCCGCCCGATCCGCCGGTCCAGGCGATGGTGGTGAGGCCCAGGGATTTGGCCGCCTCGACCCCTTTCAACACGTTCGGGGAGTTGCCGCTGGTACTGATCGCGATCGCCACATCTCCACGCTGCCCGTGTGCGTGAACCTGACGGGCGAACAGCTCCTCGAAGCCGTAGTCGTTGGCGATGCAGGTGATGGCCGCGATGTCGGTGGCGAGGGCAATCGCCGGGAACGGGGCGCGTTCGCGCTTATAGCGGCCGACAAATTCGGCGGCGATGTGCGCGGCATCGGTGGCGCTGCCGCCGTTGCCGAAGAGCAACACTTTATGCCCGGTTTGAAAGGCGCGGCCGATGAGTTGCGCGACCTGCACGATCTTGTCGGCATGGTCCCGCGCGAAGCGCCGCTTGATCTCGGCGCTGTCGTCGAAGGCCTTGATGGCAAATTCTTTCATCGTCGGGAATTGTAGGGAAGCCCCGAGTCACTGTCAAACGACCGCAGACGTCTCTTACTTTCCCGGAGATGAGGGTGAAGACCGTTTCGTGATCATGTTCATCGCCAGCGTCAGCATCGAGCCCACATCCGAGACGTTGGCGGGGAGCACGAGGGTGTTGCTGGCTTTCGCCAGTTCCCCGAACTTGGTGATGTACTGCTCGGCGACGCGCAGTTGCACGGCTTCGTAGCCGCCGGGGATTTGCGTGGATTCGGCGACTTTGCGCAGTCCATCGGCCGTGGCGCTGGCGATGGCCATAATCGCGGAGGCGGCGCCCTCGGCCTCGTTGATCTGTTGTTGCTTCTTCGCCTCGGAAGCCTTGATGACCTGTTGCTTCTCGCCTTCCGCCTGGTTGATGGCGGCGTCACGTTCGCCTTCGGAGGTCAGAATCACGGCGCGTTTTTCCCGCTCGGCCCGCATTTGTTTTTCCATCTCGGCCAGCACGTCTTTCGGGGGGGTGATGTTCTTGATCTCGTACCGCAACACCTTCACGCCCCAGGGTTCCGTGGCTTTGTCTAATTCATTTACAACATGGCTGTTGATGTTGGTGCGTTCTTCAAACGTGCGGTCGAGTTCGATTTTTCCGATTTCACTGCGGAGCGCGGTCTGAGCGAGTTGGGTGATGGCGAAACGATAGTCGCTGATGCCGTAAGAGGCTCGCTGCGGGTCCAGCACCTTGGAATATAAAATCCCATCGACGCCGACTTGCACGTTGTCGCGTGTGATGCAGATCTGTTCGGGAATATCGATGGCGGTTTCTTTCAGCGAATGTTTGTACTGCACACTGTCGAGGAACGGCCACAGGATGTGGAACCCCGCGCCGAGCGTCCGCGAATACCGACCCAGGCGCTCGACGACGTAGGCGCTTTGTTGCGGTACGACGCGCGCAGTTTTTGAGATGACGAGCAGGACGAGGCCTGCAAGAAAAATGACAACCCAGAGTCCCCCTGGCATTCCGCTATCCTCCATGATGGTGCGACCTCATTCAGGTTTGATCCACAGGGTGATACCGTCTACACGATCCACGAGGCTGCGTTGTCCTTTGAGCAGCGGCTTGTCGCCGGTGTTGCGCGCATTCCAGGTGCTGCCTCGGCACTCCGCCTTGCCCGTGGCGCCTGGAGGAAGGTCGTCCAGGACGATGGCCGTTTCGCCGCCCATGGTATCGACCGGTGAGGTGTTGCCTCGGTCGGCCGTCATGAGACGGCGGAGCGGAGGACGAAGGATGACGAGGGAAGCGACGGAGAAGACCGAAAACAGGAGCCAGGACATCCATTCAGTCTGAATCATGCC
>JACOEF010000866.1 GCA_024998705.1 Nitrospira sp. | reverse complement strand
CACAAAGGAACCTTGGCGCAAGCGGTCGAGTGGGAAACCCTCAAGCTCCAAACCCGCCTTCATGGCATCGAGGGCACCTCCCCTTCGACCTTCGTCCCGCTGTTCCGTAATCGTCACGTACACATCGGCAGGTTGATCCAGCTTTGGCGGCGTCTGGCATTCGATACCGAAACATGGCTGGCGGAACAGGGATACGAAACCCTACTGGACATCGGACCCTGGGGCGGATTCAACTTCGTCGTGGACGACGACGGCTACACACGCATGGCGTTTGCCAGACTGACGCTCGCCGTCGGGAGCCTGCCCGGAACCCCGTTGGCTCACGGCGGCGGCCCCTTCTTCGAACATCTGCTCCCCTGCTACAGGGCTGAACTGCAGGCAGCCGGGGTTCACTTCCCGGACCAATGGCAATGGCAATTTCCGAAACACGATCAGGCGGGTCGATTGACGGAACTCTCCGGTACGCACTATCTGCCCGAGCACACATACGATCGACGGACCTTCATCAAAGTCCGCCTCTCTCGCACCTGCGAAACGGTGGAAGAAATCACGTTGCAGGATCTGCTGCCCCTGCTCGAACGCCTCCACTTTACGACCGATT
>JACOEF010000577.1 GCA_024998705.1 Nitrospira sp. | reverse complement strand
GAATCGCCCGCGCGATGGCGAGACGCTGCCGTTCACCGCCGGACAATTTCAGCCCGCGCTCTCCGATCAACGTGTCGTACCCATCCGGCATGCGAACGATGAACTCGTGCGCATAGGCCAGCTGCGCAGCTCGTGTCACATCCTCCGGCGTCGCTCCCTGCCGTCCATACGCGATGTTATTGCGGACCGTGTCGTCGAACAGCACGACTTCTTGCGACACAATCCCGATCTGTCCCCGCACCGAACGCAGGCTGCACGACAGGAGATCCACCCCATCGATGAGAATCTTCCCGCCGGTCGGATCATAAAATCTCGGCAGGAGACTGACTAAAGTCGTCTTTCCGCTCCCGCTGCTGCCGACAAAGGCAATGACCTCACCCGCCCGAATCGTCAAATCGATCCCCATCAGCGCGGCATCACCCTGCCCCTCGTACCGGAACTCGACCTGCTGAAACTCGAGAGACCGGGTGATCGCCGGCAACTCTGTGTTTCCGCCGCTGGCATCCTGCTCGTTTGGAAGATCGAGCACCTCGAACACCCGATCGGCCGCGGCCAGCGCCTGCTGCACTGTATTATTGGCGCCCGACAATCTGCGAATCGGCGTGTAGGCCATGAACATCGCCGCCAGGAACGAAAAGAATGCGCCGGGAGTCATCTCGTCGTGAATGACCAGATACCCACCATACCAGATAATGCCCGCCACACCGAGCACACCGATGACCTCCATATGGGACGCCCCGAGGGATGAGACCTGGATGGCCTTCATGGTGGTGTGAATAAAGGCGTCGTTGCTCTGGCGCAACCGCTTGGCCTCTTCGTCTTCCCGGCCGAATGACTTCACCATCCGGATCCCGGCAAGGGTCTCTTGCAGGGTCGAGGCCATGTCGCCCATGCGTTCCTGCCCGCGCGTGGCCAGATTCCTCAAGCGCCGTCCCATACGCGCCATGGTTACCACCGAGAGCGGCACGACAATCATAGACACCGCCGCTAGTTTCCAGTTCTGATAGATGATCACGCCGATCATAGCCAGAAAAGTCAGCCCCTGCTGGAACAAATCTTTCAGCACACCGGTCACAGCGTTGGCCATCTGGTTGACGTCGTTGATGACCCGCGACACCAGACGACCCGAGGTATTCGAATCGTGATAATGAACCGGCAACCGGACCAGCTTGGAGAACAGCTGCTCCCTGATATCCCCGATCACCTGGTTCCCGACAAAGTTCATCAAATAATTCTGCCCGTAGTTGAAGACCCCCTTCAACACCGCCACCGCCAGGATGGCGATCGGAAGCACCAGCAGCAGGCTTTCGTCTTTGCTGATGAACAGACCGTCGAGCACCGGACGCACCAGCCAGGCATAGGCAGCGGAGAGGCCGGCCACGAGCAGCGCACACAGGAACGCCGCGCCCAGTCGAAACCGGTAGGGGTTCAGATAGGTGAGCAACCGAAGATACTGCTTAATGAGCGACACTCGGCTAGAACGGCTTCTGCGGCACGACGCGAGGCGCCCGGCGTGCCCAACGCATGACGGACCGACAACAGGGCGCTCTTCATCTCCTCATACGCCCGGGAATCCTCCAACAGCCGTTCGGTTTCGCGCACCAACCGTTCCGGCGTCGCCTCATCGTGAATAAGCTCCGGCACAATCCCCCGCCCGGCCACCAGATTTGCGAGACCGATCCAGGGCACCCGAATCAATAGGCGGGCCAACCGATAGGTGAGCCAGGATGAAGCCCGGTAAAACAAAATCATGGGGGTCCCCACCACCGCAGCTTGCAACGTGGAGGTCCCTGATTTGACGACCAACAGGTCCGAGGCCGCCATG
>JACOEF010000865.1 GCA_024998705.1 Nitrospira sp. | reverse complement strand
GATCGGTGACGGTTTCGATGGTTGCGGTACTGATCGGCCGCTTTTCGCACGCCTTCTTGAGTCCGGAGACAATCTTGCTCCGATCAAACGGTTCCCGTCGCCCGTCTTTCTTCACAACGGCGGGCATGGTTTCTTCGACTCGTTCGTAGGTGGTGTAGCGTCGTTTGCACGACAGGCATTCGCGCCGCCGCCGGATGACCTCGCCTTCCTTGGCCATCCGCGAATCGACGACTTTGTCCTCGACATCGTCGCAGAAAGGACACTTCACTGGCGAACGTCCTGCCTAAGCGGGAGACGAATCGTAGGCATGAAAGATGGGAAAACGATTACACAATGTCTTTGCTTGCGCCCGCACCTCGGCCTGCACCTGTGGATCCTGGGGATGTTGCAACACGCGATCGATAAGCGCCACGATCTCACGCATCTCCGCTTCGCGCATGCCGCGCGTCGAGACAATGGGGCTGCCGATCCGGATGCCACTGGCCGTGGCCGGCGGCTTTTCGTCATAGGGGACAGCGTTCTCGTTGACGATGATGCCGGAGGCATCCAAGGCGGCATCGGCTTCTTTGCCCGTGATGCCTTTGTTGGTGAGGTTCACCAGCATCAGATGGGTATCGGTACCCCCGGACACGATCTTGTACCCTCGGTCGACGAGTCCTTGCGCCAGGGTGCGGGCGTTGGCCAGCACCTGTTGCTGGTACCGTTTGAATGCCGGAGAGAGCGCTTCTTTGAACGCGACCGCTTTGGCGGCAATCACATGCATGAGGGGACCGCCTTGCAGGCCCGGGAAAATAATCTTGTCGACGGCTTTCGCGTATTCGGCCTTGCACATGGTGACACCGCCGCGCGGGCCACGCAGGGTCTTATGTGTCGTGGTCGTGACGAAATCCGCATAGGGGACGGGATTAGGGTGTAAACCGGCTGCAATTAATCCGGCAATGTGTGCGATATCAACCAGCAGGTACGCGCCCACCGATTTGGCGATTTCCTGAAACTTGGGGAAGTCGAGGGTGCGAGCGTAGGCGCTGGCTCCCACCACCAGCATGCGGGGACGGCATTCCTCGGCGATTTTCTGAACCGCCGCATAATCGATGGTTTCGGTCTGGCGATCGACGCCATACGAAAACGCCCTGAAAATGATGCCGGAGAAATTCACCTTGCTGCCGTGGGTCAAGTGTCCGCCCTGGGCGAGGTCTAGCCCCAGAATCGTATCGCCCGGCTTGAGCACAGACAGATAGGCTGCCATGTTGGCCTGCGACCCCGAATGGGGCTGCACGTTCACGTGCTCGGCCCCGAAGATCTTTTTGGCGCGCTCGATGGCGAGGCTTTCAACCGTATCGACATGCTGGCATCCGCCGTAATAGCGTTTGCCGGGATACCCTTCGGCATACTTATTCGTCATTACACTGCCCTGAGCGGCCAAGACCGCAGGGCTGGCGAAATTTTCCGAAGCGATCAACAGCAACTTGTCCCGTTGCCGCTGCTCCTCGGCGACGATGGCCTCGTACGTCTCGGGGTCGGTTGATTTCAACGCGTTCAACGAACCGATCAGATCCTGCATGCTTCCTCCGAGCGCGGCCTCCGGTCTGGCGGCCGCGCATGATCCCGCAACGGGTTATGCGGTTGGTGCGGCTTCTTCCGGTTCTGCCTGCTCGTCCTGCTTCTTCACCACGTGAACCGCGATGGTCGCGATGACTTCGCGTGGCAGCTTGATCGCGATGGCAAAGGTGCCGAGTTCTTTGATGGGCTGGGCCAGCTGGATCTTGCGGCGATCCACGGTAAACCCCTGTTCAGCCAACCCTTCTGCGATATCCTTGGCCGTGACGGACCCGAACATCTTGTCGTCTTTTCCGACCTGGGCGGAGATCGTCAGGGACACGGCCGAGATCTTCTTGCCGTGCGCCTCGATGTCCTGCTTTTCCTTCTTGGCTTTCTCGGCGGCGGCCCGCTTGGCATGTTCAAATTCTTTGATGTTCCGGCTATTGGCTTCCACAGCCTTCTTGCGGGGCAAGAGGTAGTTTCGGGCAAACCCGTTGGAGACGTCCAAAAGGTCGCCGAGGTCGCCCACGCCTTCGAGTGTTTCTTGGAGAATCACCTTCATACTGCAACTCCTTCTGTTG
>JACOEF010000864.1 GCA_024998705.1 Nitrospira sp. | reverse complement strand
GCTGCACCGCAATCGCCGTCGATGCGCTCCCACCGGTTAACGTGAGACTCTCCTTCATCTGCACATCTCGGGAGACCTGTTTGATGGCATTCACGGGATCGGCTAGGCTGATTCGGGGAAGCTCGGCGCCGGCTTCGAGCAATGCCAACACGATCGAGAGCGTCCCGACCTTGAGATAGGTCGATACCTCCGCCATATTCGCATCTCCGACAATGACGTGTAACCGGCGGTATTTCGTCGAATCGGAGTGCGGTTCGTCCCGCGTATTGATGATCGGCCGCCGAACCATCGTGTTGAGATCGACAAGCGTTTCAAAAAAGTCAGCCCGCTGCGAAATCTGATAGTCGACGGGACTGGTCTGGTTCTCTGCCCCGACCTTACCGGACCCGGCATAGATCGGCCGGGTGACCAAAAACGGTGTGAGGACCTGGGTGATGCGTTCAAACGGCACCGCCCGCGACACGAGATAATTCTCGTGGTACCCGTAGCTGTTGCCCTTGCCGTCTGAATTATTCTTATACAACACGAACTGATCACGGCCACGCGCCTTGGTAATGCCATCCAGGGCCTGCGCGACGATGCGTTCGCCGACCCGCTCGAACGCCACCACGTCCCTGGCATTCAGACATTCCGGCGTAGAATATTCAGGATGCGCGCCATCGACATAGAGGCGGCCGCCGTTGGCTAAGACCTTATTCAGCTGGCGATTGTAATCGTGGCCCGGCCGTTCCCGCTCGCCATCGACCTCAAACCCGCGCGCATCCAGCAGCGGGTTTTCGTTCTCATAGTCCCACACCGCATTCGGGGCCGGCAGATTCGGGTAATACCCGATGAGGTGAATGGAGTTGGCCACCGGGTCGGCCGCATTCGGGTCACGGCTGGCGATACCGAATTCAGTCTCCGTGCCGATGACACGGGACAGATTGTGCGTAGGATTGTCGCTCATGAAATATCGCGCTACAGGTAGTGACCAGTATTGACCGTTTCGATCTGGCGCGCCTCAGCCGGCCCGCCGCTGATCGTCCGGAGATGGACAATCTTCTCGCCTTTTATGCCGGCGACCTTGGCCAAAGAATCCGGATTCGTGGTGTTGGGTAAGTCTTCGTGCTCCTTAAACTCTTCGCGGATCGCTCGAATCAGATCCTCGGCCCGCAGGCCGGTTCCTTCTTGAGCAATCGCCCGCTTCACGGCGAATTTTTTAGCACGCGACACGATCCCCTCGATCAACGCGCCGCTGGCGAAATCCTTAAAATACAACACTTCCTTCTCGCCGTTCGCATAGGTCACTTCAATGAACTTGTTTTCGTCCGTCGTCGCATACATGGCATCGACGGTCATAT
>JACOEF010000396.1 GCA_024998705.1 Nitrospira sp. | reverse complement strand
GACCCAGGACAACTGTATCCTGTTCAGCTCACGCTCTCCGTGCCGCAACGGCCTTCATGAGCAGGTTCCGGCTGGTTGCGCGACAAGCCGGCCTGATTGGTGTCGTGCTCATCGGCGGTCTGGCAGTCCTTGTGACCGTCGGGCGGACCGAATCAGAACGATGCTCCCTTTCTGCACACCATGCCGGTGTCGTGTTTCCGCTGGACCAAATCGCGTCCGCCTGGTCCTGCCGACTTGAACCAATCGTCACGCATTACACCACCGCCAATAAAGTCGGCCCGCAGCGCACGCCCCTGCCGCAACCGGTCTTCCTCTATCTCCTGGATCATCCGGTCATGGCTGCCATGCTGGTCAACCGTCTCGATCTTGGGTTGTATAAGGCCGAGCAGCGAGGGCAGGGAGCATTCTGGGCCACCGACGGGGAAGGTACGGAAGGGATCGCCCATCCCCTGTTTCAAGATCCTCAGACGCGTATCTATTATGTGGAAGGAAGCCATGACGGACGGTTTCTGCCGCGGGTGAGCGGCAAGGCGGTGGTGTTACTGAGGCTGCGGCCTGTAGTCGACCATCGAGGAATCGAATCGATCGACGGTACGATGGTCACGTATCTGCGACTCGACAATCGCTTCTTGTCGGGGATGCTGTCGCTGCTCCGTCCGCTGATCGGCAATGTGGTGAATCGTCAACTCCTGAAAGCGTTCGATGCCGCGCGCCGATTGGGCGGGGCGATGCGGGAACATCCCGAGCAGGTTCTGTTCGAGGCCACGGATCCCCCTGGTTTGCCGGATGAGGAGGTGGCCTTCTTGAAAGCCGCTCTGGCAGGCCTGCACAATCCTGTCGACTTGCCCCGGCCGACACCCTCAACACCCTGATGAGACGTTCATGACGACTTCCCGCAGCTTTTTCTATCTCTGCACCCTCGGCGTGTTCTGCTTCATCAGTTACAACCTCGTCCGCATGCCGGTCTTGTCTCTCTTTGCGGAGTCGCTGGGGGCAGGCCCTGAGCGGATTGGGTTGATCGTGTCGGTGTCGACCATCACCGGGGTGTTGCTGAAATTGCCTTCCGGCGCCCTCTCCGATTTCTATGGGCGGAAGATGCTGCTGCGTATCGGCGTGGTGGCGTTCGGACTGCCGCCGTTCATCTACCCCTTCATCTCGGATCTCAACGCGCTGACGGCGCTGCGGTTTGTGCATGGCCTGGCCACCGCCATCTTCGCGCCGAGCGCCCTGGCCACTGTGGCCGATCTCTATAAGGAACGGCGCGGTGCGGCGTTGGGAACCTACACGGCCTGCACCCAATCCGGTTCGCTGCTCGGCCCGTTCCTGGGCGGCTGGTTGGCTCATACGGCAGGATTTTCCACAGCCTTCGTGACGGCCGGCGTGTTCGGTTGCATCGCGATCCTGATCTTTTTTAGCCTCCATCTGGATGAACCGCCTCCACGCGTACGTGAAAAAGGCCTCGCACCGGTCATGGCTGAGATGGGGAAGGGATTTCTCGCCGTGGCGCGCAACCGGAAGGTGTTGATCACCAGTTCGACCGATGCCGCCAAGATGGTGGCGAACGGGGCTCTGATGGCATTTCTGCCGTTGTATGGTCTGTCGGTAGGACTCAATGCCGGCCAAGTGGGCCTCCTGTTTAGCGTGCAGGCGGTGACGTCGTTTCTGTCCAAGCCGGTGATGGGGCGGGTATCGGATCGTGTCGGACGGCAGCCGTTGATTCTGGCCGGCCTTCTCATTTGTGCGGCGACGTTTATCAGCATGCCCCATGTCGGTTCGTTTGCCCTGTTGCTGGTGCTTTCGTCCGGGTTCGGTTTCGGCGAGGCGGTGGTATCGTCCTCCTCCGCGGCGCTGGTCGCAGACAGTTCCGAATTCAAACGGTTGGGGGCAGGGATGGGTATGCAGGGAACGGTGATGGACATCGGTCATGCCAGCGGTCCTCTGCTGGCCGGTCTGCTGATTGCCCACGTGAGTTATCAGGGGGCCTTCGCCGTGATTGCCGGTCTCCAGATCCTGGCCGCCGTCGCATTCTGGGCCACGATGAGAACTCTCTCGCGGTAGTGGTATAATGCCGCCGCTTTTCGCCCGGGGACGGCCACATTTTTCAAAAGGATGCGAAACAGGATGGATACGGATTTTATCGAAATGCTGCAGCGCGGCATTGCCGTTGTGGGCGGTATCGGACTGCTGGGTTTTTGTCTCTACCTTTTGAACACTCGCAAGGGGGCGTAAGCCATGTTCAGCGGTATTGTCGAAGAGATGGACGCGGTCTCCATACTGAATAAGGGACTGGCCGGCACGCGACTGACCATCATGGCCTCGACGATCATGAGTGACCTGGCCATCGGCGCCAGCGTGAGCGTCCACGGCGCCTGCCTCACGGCCGTCGCCAGAACCGACCATGACTTTTCGGTCGACGTCTCGCCTGAAACTCTGGCGGTGACCACGCTCGGGGTCCTTTCCTCCGGTTCGCCAGTGAATCTGGAACGCGCCATGAAATTGAACGAGCGTATCGGCGGGCACATGGTGTCCGGGCACGTGGACGGGATCGGCGCCATCCGGAGCCGGCATCAGGACGGAAATGCGCTGATCCTTGAGATTGAAGCCCCCAAGGAGATTCTGCGCCTCTGCGTCCAGAAGGGATCGATCACGGTCGATGGGATCAGTCTCACCATCAACGACGTGACCGAACGCTCCTTTGTCGTCTCGATCATTCCTCACACGGCGAAAGTCACGACGCTCGGACTGAAGCAGGGGGGCGACAAGGTGAACCTGGAGTCAGACCTGATCGGAAAATACGTCGAGCGCTTGCTGCAGGAACGTGGCATCCTCCCGCCCAAACCAGCTCCGGTCATCGATACGGATTATCTGAAGCGGCGGGGACTGATCTAGCCGCTTGGAGATGCCAAGAGTCCTCGCGCTGCCGTAGCGCTCCCCGTGATTTCGTCTAACGTAGCGTCTCGTCGCCGGCGGAGCCATGTCATGCTGACTTGAATTCAACTCATCCGTGTTGTTTGTTGAGCCAGGTATTGGACCAGACTCCGATACCCCAACGCCCCAATGTCGGCGTTCCTGGTTGTACCACTCGTCCCAGTCTCGATTGGTCCGCCGCGCCTCCTAAAACGTCCGGAAGGTGTGTTACCACACGCACTCTTCTTGCCGACTCCGAAAAAACCGTTCGATCATCCCATCCTGTTCTGGCGTATAGCTCGTGATGAACTCCTGCTGCCATCTCGCCACTTCCTTGGTCCGTTCAGGACCATGCCGTAGGGGTGGTTTTCTTTCAAGGGGAGCCGGATCGGATTTCCAAGCCAATGGTCTAGTGTTCGAGGGGAAGGTCTGCTTACATTGAGTCGTCCTCAATGTGTGAGAGCATTAGCATATACAGGGTACGTTGCCATTGCAGAAAACGTTTGGCGAGTGGATCTGGTCTGGGCCTCTTCCCTTGACTCGATACCATAGTCTCAGGTGTAGCATCTTCCCACGGAGCAACTATGACACCTCAATATACGATTGGCCGGCTCGCAACGTCGGCTGGTGTGTCTGTCCAAACAGTTCGGTACTATGAGAAGCGGAAACTCCTTTCGCCAAGCGGCCGTCGACCATCCGGATATCGTATCTATGACAACGAGGCCTTGACGCGGCTCCGTTTCATCAGGAACGCACAGACGCTCGGGTTCACGCTGCGAGAGATCGTCGAGTTACTCAACCTGCGGGTCACGACTGGGACGCGTTGTGACGACGTGCAG